>NZ_JBMQOC010000073.1:0-42327 GCF_053550995.1 Parapedobacter sp. | reverse complement strand
CGACAACACCTTCGCTAGCCCGATTAACCAACGGCCAGCCGACTTCGGCATCGATATCGTAGTGCACAGCGCCACCAAATACCTCGGTGGCCATAGTGACCTCACCGCGGGCGTGATCTGCGGCACCGAGGAAACCGTGAACAAGGCATGGAAGAAATTGCTATCGCTAGGGGGAGCGTTGGCGCCGTTTGACGCGTGGTTGTTGCTGCGCGGCCTGCGTACACTTTCGCTCCGCGTGAACCAGATCAATGCGAACGCGCTGGCATTGGCCCAGTGGCTGGAACGGCACCCCCATATTGCACACGTAGGTTATTGTGGGTTGCCCTCGCATCCGCAGCATGAGCTGGCGAAGAAGCAGATGAAGGGTTTTACGGGCATGCTTTGTGTGGAGGTAGTGGGCGCTGATGAGCGCGCGCAATTTACCCGCGCGCAGACGGTATTGAACCGCTTGAAGTTTTTTGCCAATGCGGCGAGTTTGGGAGGCGTGGAATCGCTGGCGGTACATCCGGCGAGCATGTGGGGGTTGCACCACTCGCCGGAGCAGAAGCTGAAGGCGGGCATCAACGACGGCATGTTGCGCATCTCAGTGGGCATTGAGCACATTGATGACCTGATCGGCGATTTCGAACAGGCGCTGGCGGGGCTATAGTATGACATAATCGGGCGAATGACGCGACTGAGGAAATACATATGGCGGTTAAACCAATGGCGCATCCAGCGGCTTTCGAACCGGAATTTCCTCATTATCTTATCGATATTGGTGGGGGTAATGGGTGGCCTTGCCGCTGCTGCGTTGAAAGGTCTTACGCACTCCATTGCTTCGTTCTTGCAAGACGGAGTGCAATGGGAATATAAGTACTACCTGTACCTTTTTTTTCCGTTGATCGGCATCTTGCTGAGTGTGATCTACGTGAGGCGGTTTATCAAAAGCAAACATATGGCACACGGGATGACCCCCATTATGTATGCCATATCGCGTAAATCGAGCAAGCTCGAACCCCATAACATGTATTCGCAGATCATCACCAGTGCCCTTACCATTGGGTTTGGGGGGTCGGCGGGATTGGAAGCGCCGATTGCTAACAGTGGCTCGGCCATTGGTTCGAACATCGGGCGTGTTTTTGGACTCAATTATCGGGAGGTTACCCTGCTGTTGGCGTGTGGCGCCGCGGCAGGAATCGCCGGGGCATTCAACAGTCCCGTGGCCGGGATGATTTTTGCGATAGAAATCCTCCTGCCGGAGTTTTCGATACCGGCCTTCATTCCTTTGTTGATGTCTGCGGCCACGGCCTCCGTGATATCACGGCTGCTTTATAGCGAGCCTTTGTTCCACCTGCTTACCGATGATTGGGACCTCAACGCCTTGTTCTTCTATGTGGTACTGGCCATTTTGGTGGGACTTTTCTCCATTTATTTTGCCAAGTTGAGTACAGCCGTGAATGGATGGTTCGCCCGTATGACCAACCCCTACCGCAAGGTTTGGGTGAGTGGGCTGCTGTTGGGCTTGCTTATTTTCCTTTTTCCGGCGTTGTATGGGGAGGGGTATCTGGCTATCCAACAAATCCTGGATGGTAACCACCGGTCGTTGCTTGACAATAGTATTTTTTCGGAATACGGTTCTTACGGCTACCTGATTGTTTGCTATGCGATTATCACGGTGTTTGCCAAATCGTTTGCTTCGCTCATAACGCTCAACAGCGGCGGCAATGGCGGCATATTCGGGCCTACCGTGGTGATGGGTGGCCTGTTGGGATTTGCCTTTGCCTACGGATTGAACCTCACGGGATGGGTAACTCTCGACATCGCGAATTTTTCGGTTGCGGGCATGGCTGCTGCGTTGAGTGGTATCATGCATGCCCCCCTTACGGGTATTTTCCTAAGCGCCGAGATAACCGGTGGCTACGCGCTGATGGTGCCATTGATGATCGTTACCTCCATTGCGTACCTTATCAACCGCAGTGTGATGAAGCATTCCATCTATACGAAAGCATTGGCAGAAAAGGGCGACTTACTTACCCACGAAGATAAAGACCGTACGGTGCTGAGCATGATGAAACTCCGCTATGTGCTGGAGACTAACTTCACGGTTCTCCATCCGTGGGAAAAGCCGATCGACAGGCGCCAGGACATTATCCATACCAAGCGTAATATTTTTCCGGTGGTGGACGATGCAGATAAATTGTTGGGGATTATCTACAGTGAGCGCTTATTTGAAATTTTGCTGGGTGAAACGAACGAAGGTGACAAGACGATTGCAGATTTAGTGCAGAAGCCTGTGGATACCGTGCAGATGGGAGCCAATATGGAAGTAGTGATGAATAAGATGAACCGCGAGGATATCTGGATTCTCCCCGTGGTAAGCAGCGAAGGGAAATACATGGGCTTTGTCTCAAAATCGGCTGTCTTCAACAAATACCGGGCGTTGCTGATGCGGCAGGCGGATTATCTGGGCTAAAGGCGTCTATGGCGACCTGAACCGCTTCCCCCTGGCAAGGCAATATTTCGTTGTTAACATTAACTTAATGTGTTGGCAACGATAAATACACATTAAGTTTACATTTTTGGGCCGTTAATTGGTTATTGGGGTTCCTATGGAGTATATGTTATTTATTGTTGCCGTATTGCTGGTATTGGCTATTGCGGATTTGATTGTGGGCGTGAGTAACGATGCGGTCAATTTTCTGAATTCGGCCATTGGGAGCAGGGTGACAAGCTACCGGAATATCATCCTCATTGCCGCGGTGGGCATATTGGCAGGGTGTTTTTTCTCGAGCGGGATGATGGAAATTGCGCGGAAAGGTATTTTCCAACCACAGCATTTTACGTTCGACAAGGTGATGTGGATATTTCTGGCCGTCATGCTTGCCGATATTGTGCTGCTCGATATTTTCAATACGCTTGGACTCCCGACATCGACGACCGTTTCCATTGTTTTTGAACTATTAGGTGCTTCCATGGTCATGGGCTTCCTTTTTGCTGCCGAGAAAGAAGAATCTATCGGCGAGGTGATGAAATACATCAACATGGATAGCACATTTTCGATCGTTTCAGGAATCTTCTTATCTATCCTTATAGCCTTCACGGCTGGAGTGATTGTCCAATTCGTGATGCGCTCGGCATTTACCTTCCAATACGAGAAGCGGCTAAAGAGCTTGGGCGTGCCGTTTTCCGGTATCGGCATTACGGTAATTATCTATTTCCTGTTGATTAAGGGGCTGAAAGGTACCACATTGGCGCAAGCGGAGTGGGTAGCGGCGATTTATGGCAACGTCATTGCGGTGATGTTGGGTGTCCTCGTGGTATCCATAGGACTTTGCTATTGGCTTCAACGCCAGTTCGGCGTGAATCCGCTGAAGATCGTGGTGCTGGCAGGTACCTTTTCGTTGGCGATGGCTTTTGCCGGCAACGACCTTGTCAACTTTATCGGTGTGCCGATTACGGGGCTGCTCGCTTACCAAAACTGGGTAGGTAGCGGTGTCCCGGCAGATGCACTGTATCAGGATTATTTGGCAACCAGCGATATCATCGTGCCCAGCTACATGCTGGCGATAGCTGGGGTGGTGATGGCACTGACGCTGTGGCTGAGTGCGAAGGCCAAAAAGGTAACGGAGACCGAGATCAACCTGGGGAAACAGGGTGACGACGGAAGTGACGATCGGTTCAAACCAAATACCGTCTCCCGGCGGGTGGTGAAGACGGCGATGATGCTGGGCAACGTGTTCGATGCCGTGATACCGCGCAACGTAAAGCGGCGGTATAACCTCAGTTTTGAGCGTGATAAATTGCAGAAGGCGACATTGGTGGGTGAAAGTGCGCCAGCCTTCGACTTGGTGCGAGCGGGAACCAATTTGATATTGGCGAGTATTTTGATTGCGTGGGCTACCTCGCAGAAGTTGCCCCTGTCGACTACCTATGTAACCTTTATGGTGGCTATGGGCACGTCACTGGCCGATAAGGCTTGGGGCCGTGAATCGGCGGTCTACCGCGTAACAGGTGTGCTTAGCGTAATCGGCGGGTGGTTCATTACCGCCTTGATTGCATTTTCAGTTGCAGGTTTGTTTGTATTCATCATCTACCAAGGGGTGGTGGCCACTGCAGTGCTGATGGGTATTGTACTCGTTTATATTATCATATCGAATATCACCTTTTCTAAAAAAGAACAGAAATCGAAGGCTGAGAAAAGTCGCCTTAGTCTGCTGGAAGAACCTGACCTCGACGTGTATATCCGCAGCAAGAATATGCTGGTAACGATGATTATCGAAATATCGGGCCATTATGGTACGGTGTTGAATGGTATCCGCAGCGGCGATGCACCGGCCATCAAGCGCACGGATAAAGAGCTGATGGACCTCATCAAATATTCCTATAAACTAAAGCGGAACAGCTTGCGGGCCATCCGGAAGCTGGGCGCGGCCGACCGCCGTTCGGCCGAAGTGATCGTGCATGGAGCTGACCTGATACAGGATATGCTCCAATCGGCCAAGTTCCTGAGTGCGGAGAGCCTACAATACATCGAGAACCTACATGAGCCGCTGGCCAGTGGGTTTATCGACACACTGGAGGTGTTGGCGGGCAAGATGGATAAGTTTTTCCGGTTAGCTACCCATGAGCTCAATGAAGAAGACGGGCCGGACGTACCATTGCTGCGTCTGAGCCGCAATGAGATCCGCGAATTCATCAATACGAACTTCGGAAGCGAGCTGGACATTATCCGGCGCAAGGATATCGGCAGCAAGCGTGCGCTGCTCCAAACCAGTATATTCTTGCAAAGCCGCGATATACAGGCCGTACTTTTCCGCATCTGTAAGTTGTACGGCCGGTTCGAGAACTAAGAAGGCCTACTCCCATGTGTTTATTTTTTAACATTTCGTCAATTTTATCAAAAAGAATTGACTTTTTGCGCTTAAGCTATTGATTAGGGTAAACGACAAATCCCCGATTTTAAAAAATAATCCTTGCTTTCCAAAAGTAGTTCCCCTGATTGAGCCGAAAAAATAACGATTGAAATCCGTAGAAGGTGTTGCTTATCCGTGGGCATTACATTAGTATTCGAGCCCCTTCCGAGGCACGACTTGCCTGCTGTCTTTACTTTACATAGCTAGACAACAGGAAGTTTACCAAATTTTGGTATCTTCAAAAAGTTTGAGTAATTATGCAAGAAGACATCCCTGTATATGCCCAGTTCAGTTTTTAAACTCATTATTGGTATCGTATTCTGCGGAAATCTATCGTTGTCTGCACAAACGACAGCGGGCGGCAAAGCGTGCGCGGATTTACAGGGGATGTTGGATTCATTGCAGCGAGAGGTTTGGCAAGGGCGACACCATGCGTTGGCCGACTGGCTACAGTTTTATGGTATATCGGCGTCGGCCGCGGCATTCCAACCACCTGCTATATCACGGACGGAAAACCGGGCAACGGGGAATTTTACCTTGGACGGGGTCGATGTCAGCACCTTGGCTGTCAGCCCGGACAGGCAAAATGCGCTGAGCTATGAAGGTTATTACATCGATTTATCCGAAACGCCGGAAGACCAGATCGGTTTTGATGATTCGCACAATATTGAGCTGTATAATTTCAGTGATAGCAGCATTCACCGTATTCATTTCAAAGGGATTTCCCAAAGTACAGACGAGCTGTTCTGGTTAGATAATCACCGCTTTATGCTGTTAGGCGCGACTCATGCCGGGCAGGCGAATGGATGGGTCCCTTATATTCAGGTGACCGATCTGAGTGATTCATCGAGCTGCACGTATCATTATGGTGAAACCATCAAGGACGTGAAACCGTTTGACTACCTGCTTCAGCGATTGCGGAAAAAGCAGGCGTCGGGTAGCGGGTTGCTCAGTGGTTTTTTTGAAGGTACCGAGCCGTTTTGGGATATAGAAATAAAAGACAATAAATTTGTTCTCCATTGCATCAATGATACAGAAACGGGCTTGATTTTCCTGGCTAAAAAACAGACCCATACTGCAACCTATGCCTTTAGCGGGAAACATATTTTCGGGATTATCAGGGAATCGACGGGAGGGGGTTGCGATCTTGACATAACGGAAAAAGAAAACCCTACCCATGAAATCTATTTCAGTTATAAGAATGCCACATATATGGGGTGCGGGTGGTTAACCAAACCCTGACGCTTTTACCTACTTGTTTGTATTTTGGCCAAGTACTGACATGGCCAGCGTCAGCCCGTTGAGCAGGCTTGCAACAAAGTCGCCGGTCTCGTAGTACCGGAAGAGGCAGACCATCAGAAAAATGACGATGCTGACGATGGCCATCGTTTTTGCGAACTTGGTTTTCCAGCTTTTCCAGCGCTTTTTTGCTGCGGTTATCCTGATAGAAAGAAATGGCAGAAACGGCCAAGATGGCCGCAAACATAACCGCCGCTTCGCCGTAATCGCCCACAAGATCATTCCTTTTGGGGTGGATGCTTTCCGTCGGTACCATGATTCCTTTCACAAGCCATTACGTCCTTCTCTGCCGGAACGGCTGCACAGCTCAGCACAGGTGGTAAATCAGGGCGTCTGCGCCCCATGCAACCAGTTGAATTAAGACAATGAATTTCGTTTTAGGCTATTTATGAGGGGTGTTAAATGGCCCGGAAAAGTCTCCGAAGTCACTTTCCGAAGTCTCCGAAGCCAATTTTAAAACGACCACCGTCACTCCAGAAACTCTCCGAAGTCGGTTTCTGAAGTGACCAAGCGTCATTTTTGGCTGATTTCAACAAAAAAGCCGCCTCGTTTCAAACGAGGCGGCTGAACGACCGGCGTAATGAAAGCGTCGACTATCGCATTTTCTCGAAAGTTAAACCGTCAACAATCGCCTTGACATGCTTGCCCGGATGGAACAGCAGCCGGGTGCGGAAAATATTCGCGCCGGTTACCTCCTCCTCAGTTTCACTTCCGGTACTGTTGCTCCCCAGGCGGAATGCCCCGAGGTTGCCCAAGCGTACGATATACCCGTGACTGATGTTGCGCGGGATTTCGCGCACCAGGCTCTGCAAAACCGCATACACATCGGATTCGGTGAGTGACGACGCGTACGAGATGTCTGCCGCCAGGTTCTCCAGCGTGATTTCGCCCGAGTGTACCGGCCGGGGGTAAAACTTCTTCGGTGCCGTCGGATCGCCCGGTTTGCCGATTTCCAAAACGTTGAATTTAATTGCCATGTTACTTCTTGTTAAAAAGTTAAAAAATAAAAATAATACTCCGTGCCGCGGGCGGTACCTTTCCCTTGGCCATACTAAGTTGCGGAACTTCTCAAGAAGACATGTCGGAATTGGCGGTTTTGGCGTAATTGGCGCAATTGGCGGTTTTGTCGGGCATAAAAAAACCGCCCCGCGTGACGCGAGACGGTTATCCCATAAAATCTTTTCGCTGCCGTGGCAAACCCTTTGCCAACTGCTTGGTTTAGGAGCGGCGCATGAAGACGGAAAGTTCCGCTACCGGAATGCCCAGATAATCCGAGGCCTGATAAACCGTCACATGCTGGTGCTTACGCAACCCAAACATATCCCGGATCCTGTTAATGAGCCGCTGGCAGGTGCGTTCGCTCAGACCAGTAACCTGTTGAAGATCCGCAGGATAAACAGCTAATCTTGGTAAAGATATTTCCATATCCGCCAATAAAGCTTAGACAAAGCTACAAACCTTTTAATTATTTAGGAAACATTCGCTTGATTTTCTTTGGTTTAGCCTTCACTTTGGTGGATTTCAAACGCGTTATTACAAGCTTGCGGGTGCTTCTGTAACCATCCAACAAGGATTCTCGGTGGATAAATCGTACGACGAAATTGTGGTGAACTCAAGCCTTTGTTTCCGGAGGTTGTTGCCTGCGGAACGCCCGAACAGGTTATGTTCGGTGATTCATTGCATAGGGCGAGTTATCTCAGCCTTTTCGTGGGCACCAATGACCTTAAGAAAACGAGTCTCATTCGTCGCGCAGTGAGTCGACCGGATTGGCCGTTGCCGCACGCATGGCGTGGTAACTCACAGCTACCGATGCGATGATGATGGCAAATAAGCCAGCGGCGGCAAATATCCACCAATGGATGGTAATCCGGTATGCGAAATCTTGCAGCCAGCTGCTACCGGCCCACCAGGCTATGGGTGTAGCAACTAGGATGGCGATGCCCACCAGCTTCAGGAACTGGTTGGCTATCATAAAAGTGATGCTGTCCGTGCTGGCACCCAGGACTTTCCGGATACCGATTTCTTTAGTGCGCTGTACCGTTGAGAACGCGGCCAGTGCAAACAAGCCTAGGCAAGCCAGGACGATGGCAATTCCCGAAAACAACGAGAACAGGTGGGCGATGCGCGATTCGGCACGGTAAAGCGCCGCGAAGTCTTCGTCCATGAAATGGTAATCAAACGGCCGATGCCCCACACGTGCCTCCCACGTGGCCCTGAGCGCGGCCAATGTTTGAGCTGTGTTTGCGGTATTGATCTTAATGAACGCCTGCCGGATGGAATTGGTGTCGAGGAAAATAAGTAATGGCCCAACGGCGTTATGCAACGATTGGAAATGGAAATCCTTGACAACGCCCACAACGGTTCCTTGGCCATACCGCGTTACGGTTTTGCCGATGGCCTTTTCGGGTGTCCAGCCGAGGTCAGCGACAGCCCTTTCGTTGAGGATAAAAGTCGACCGGAAGTTGCGGTACTGGTTGCTGGTGTCCTGCAGGGCGAAGTCGGCCCGGGTGAAGTCGCGCCCTGCCGACAGTTCCATGCCCATGGTCTTGAGGTAGTCTAAGTCTACAGGTGTGGCATTCAGCGACAGTTCTTTTACGCCGTTGTCTTCGTGGATGGAGATGCCGTCGCCCCAGCCGATGGACGTTGGGTCTTCATACGAGCCGGTAACGCTGATGACATTCGGTGTATTCTGGAAAGCCATTTTCAACTGCTCATATAGGGGCTTGGTTTTTTGGTCTATGGGCACCACCACCACCTGTGTACGGTCGTAACCTAAGTCTTTATTTTGGATATACGATAGTTGTGCGGCCACAATGAGGGTGGCTGCTACCAAAAAAATGGCAATACTGAACTGGAAGGTAATGAGCGATTTGCGTAGAAGGCCACCCGAACTGGATACGCGGATGCCCGATTTGAGGATGGTGACCAGCTTGGTGCTGGTAAGGACAAAGGCAGGGTAGGCACCTGCCACAATGCCGATGACGATGCTTAACAATAGGACGGTCGCCAACGACTGTGGACGAATGAGTGCCGAGGTTGTGAATTCCTTGTCTGTAATGGTGTTGAATAATGGCAATAAGGCCGCACAGATGGCCAATGCGAGGCCGGTAGCAAACAGTGTAATGAGAAACGACTCGCCGAGGAACTGTCTCCAGAGTTGGGCTTTTTCGGCCCCCAGCACTTTGCGGATGCCGATTTCAGTGCCGCGCCGAACCGACTGGGCGGTAGCCAGGTTAATGTAGTTGACGCAGGCGATGAGTAAGATAAGTATGGCGACGATGCTAAGTACGTAGACATAGGTCATGCTGCCGCTGGATTCGAAACTATCGGTCACGGCAGAATGCAGGTGCACCGACGTAAGTGGCTCCAAATGATACGTCCAGTAATCGGCGCTCCCTGCCGTTATGCCCATTTCGGTTTCGTTGACCTTCTTCATGTAATCGCCGACTTGCCGATCGAGCGTTGTTAATTGGCCGGCATTTCCGAGCAGCAAATAGGTGTGGTAGTTGGCCTGCCGCCATTGCTCCTCTTTGGCCGCTTTGAGCGAGGCAAAGGATAATAAGATGTCATATTGGAGTTGGGAATTGAGAGGTGGCGCCTCGGCAATGCCCGTGATGAGGTATTCGTCGTCACCCCCGTCGAGCTGTAGGGTTTTGCCGATGGGGTCGGCGGTGCCGAAATACTTCTTTGCCGTTGCTGGCGTTAGTACTGCTTTTTGCGGTGCGTCGAGCACCGTGGCCGCGTTGCCCCGGAATAGGGCGAAAGAGAACAATTTGAAGAAGTCTGCATCGGCATATAGGATGCCGTTTTCTTCAAAGGACTCCGTTCCGTTGGAAACCGAACGGGTATACTTCATGGTGCGTACGTAGGATTCGACCTGGGGGAACGTACGCTGGAACTGCGGGCCCACTTTCGACCCGGTGACATCCGTTTTGTTGAGCGTGCCGGAAAATTGGTATTCCATGTAGACACGGGCAATGCGACCGGCATTTTTGTGGAAATTGTCGTACGTCAGCTCGGTGCGAACATATAGGCCGATGAGCAAACACGATACGATGCCGGTGGTGAGCCCGATGATGTTTATCGCGCTGTAGAGTTTGTTCTTGCGGATGTTCCGCCAAGCGATTTTGATATAATTTTTAATCATTGCGACATGGTCTTCTAGGGTGACGCCTATAGCAATCGCACCCGATTTAAACGGTAACAGGCATTTTTTGCGCCAAAATAATAACATGCTGATTATTAAGTTTGTGTGTGAGGATAGGGTGTTCGCAGTGTTCGATATCGAACACTAGGTGTTCAGTAGCGGACAGGTTATCGATCATCCCGCTGGCCGCCGTTGCAGTAAGCCACCCGTTTCAGCATCCGTATCAGGAAATGACGATGCATGGATGGAGAGATGTAGATATCTTGTATATGCTCTATGAGGTTAATTACAGCTATTTACATATACCTTTGTATGAATGCACACAGACTAAGGGTCGTCAAGTCCGAACGGGGGCACGGTTTTCCGGCTATGGGTTAATACAATCATTCGGTTGGAGGACTTGAATATGGGACATATAGGTAAGTCGAATTTGATTATGGTACGTCCGAAACGAGAAATGGTAACGATAAAAAATAGAAAGATGAAGATGACAACGAAAACATTATTCCTCTCCATTGTTAGTTACACTTTGTTCGCATGCAACCAAGCCTCTCCGAAGAAGGTGGTGGATGTGGTCTGGTTAAACGTGAACCGCGTTACGGCGAATTATTCACCGCAATTTTTTGGGGAGCTCCGTGAACTCCGGGCGAGCGGCGGCATGGCAGTAGCCCAAAACAATGAGAAAATAAAGGGAACAGCGGTAGCATACGTGAACCAGTACGTAATCGGCCCACTGGACGAAAGTATGGATAAGATAGAAAAATTGCCTGAAAATGAAGAGACCAAAGCACTGATAGCCGCCTCGCTGGAGGTTTTTAACTACGGGAAAGGAATTTTTGAAAACGAATACCTCAGCATCGCAAAAATGATCGATGCAGAAAGTCCCGCGTCCGAAATAGACGCGGCCGTAGAAAAGCTGTTTGCCACACACGATGAGCATATGCACGGCCGACTTGCTGACTTGGACGAATTGGTAATCCCTTATGCAGAAAAACATGGCGTTCCGATTCAACTTGTAAATAATCGCCCCAACTGAATGCAACAGCATATTCCAAACATATCGCGCGATTCCCTCAGCGAAAAAGACCTTGAAATTTTTCACTCACTAGATCAAGTACGCTACGGAGAAGAACTTGCCGGGAGGGTCGCTGAAAAGTTAAAACGAATGTCTACCGGACTAAATGAAAATGACCATTATGCGGTCAGTGGACTTTATCACGCGCACCGCGATTACTGCGGGACGGGATTGTATTTTTTTGACGGAAAGTTTACCCTTGGCGAAGTAAATGACGGGATGGGGCCGCATCCGGTTTTGATCGTCTTTGAAAGCGAACAAGAATTTGTATCCTGGTTAGCTGATCAAAGCGACCAGGGCATGTCGTTATATACCAGGCGGTCCTTTAACAACCAGACCATTACCAAAATGCGGTTAACTTGGTATTTGGAGGATGAATACAGTCCGGTATGGAATTCGTATTGCATGTATGTGGGAAAGCAAATAACCTAGCCCAATGGCCGTAAGCTAAAAATTTGAAACCTATGAAAACAAAAACAATGATGATGGCGGCCGCGGGATATTTCATATTAGCGGGCTTGGGGTTCACTTTTCTGCCCGAAGAAATCATTCGTTTTTTCGGTGCCCAGGCCAATCGTTTTCTATTATTGATATTCCAGCTTTTGGGGGCAACCTACATGGGTTTGGGCATGATGAGTTGGGTGTCAAGGAACAGTTTAGTAGGTGGGATATACAATCGTCCGTTGGTACTGGGTAATTTCCTTTATTTTCTGCTCGGGGCGTTCGCTTCGGTAAAAACAGCCATGCACTATTCAGGAGACCCGTTGGCAATCTATATTCCCATTGCCGTGTTGCATATAATATTTGCTTTGTACTTCGTGTATTTACTAAGGGTAAACCCCCAGCCGAATAAGCAATGATGCAAGCATTCAAATATATCGCCGTCCTTTTTCTCCTGGTTACGGCGTTCGGATCGATTAGCGCACAGAAAATGGCCCATGGCTTTGTAAACACGAAAGACGGCTCCAAAAACATACCGCCGGTATACGGGGCGGCGAGTAGTTTCTCCGAAGGGCTTGCTGCGGTAAAAAAAGGGGAAAAATGGGGTTATATTGATGTAAATAACAAAGCCGTAATCGATTTTCAATTCGATTATGCCAGGAGTTTCAAACAGGGCCGCGCCATTGTGCAAAAAGGTGATTTCTACGGGGTAATCGACAACGAGGGGAAATTTGTGATTCCGCCTTATTATTATGACTTGATAGCTTACGAATTGGAAGGTAGGCAGTATTATATTTCCCGCGACAGCACTTTTTTCCAGGGAATCATAGATAACACCGGTAAAGAGATCCTTCCGCACCGATACACCTTTATCATTACTTATGAGCCCAATCTTAGCAAACAACGGTTTTACAAAAATATTCCGTTTTACTCGTCCTTCCAAGCCATTGACATCGCAAAAGGCAGCTTTTACGAGCAATTCAAAGAGAATGCATACCGGTTTTCCCCCGGAAAAGGCCGGCACGATATTTACGATTTGCGGTTCAATAAGCTGGCGTCGCTGAACGCAACCGACTATACGGACGGTTTCCAACCCTACCAACTCCAGCGGGTCGACGCGTTTCTGGAAGAAGGCGGGTATAAAAGCCCAGAAGGAAAGCGAAAAGCCATCGACAGCTTACTGGCATTGCCCGAGCCGGATTCGATTCAGCCGGCAATGGACCCCTCATACGTCAGTTACGGACGGATGACAAGCGACGAAATTGCCAACTACTTGGAAAGCTTGGATTACCGTTTGTTTACCCAAGATGGGAAAACCGGGTTGAAAAAAAGGAGCAACATCCTTATCCCGGCACAGCATACCGGTTTGCAACTGGTAAATGGTGTCATCCTGTCCCCCCGGCAGGCAGACCTCCCTGTTTTGAAGGCGCATTATGGGGGGAGGTATCGCAACAAAGGGCAAGGGGTTTTTGATATTTTTGCAGCCGTTCCCCACGATGGGGAGCCTCAGGAAGCCAGCAAGCAATACAGTTTGAGCGGTGCCATCGAACTGCCTGTCCGGGAAGTCAATAGACACAGCAAAAAGATCATCTCCAAAATTACGCAACTGGGGTTTCTATACCTCCACACTACAGCGGACACCGCCAGACAAAAGACCAGGACGTACAGCCTAGTCGACTGGAAGGGGGACGAACTGCTCCCTGCGGTATACCAGAAAATTGAGGTCTTAAAATCAGGCCATGTGCGGGTCACCCAAGAAAAGGAAGTGGAAAACGGCATTGAGAGGTATTTTGGATTGTTTGATAACAAAGGGAAAGAAATAATCCCTTTAGGAGTATATTCAGACATCAAGCCATTCACCCAACCGGGGGGTGGCAACCTCTATCTCGCCATCTGGAGCGATCCTTACCCTACCGTTGCCGAAAAGAAGGAAACAGCATTTGCCGACAAAACCTACCTCATTCTGAGGGTGGATGGCCTGAAGCCCCGGGTTGTCAATAGCTTTGCCGCGGCAGGCCAAGTGTACCTATCAGGATGGGATGCCGAAACTGGTATGCTGCCGTACCGGATAAACAACGAGGCACATGATCAACAAATGGATAATTAAAAAGCTCAAAGAATTGTCGCCGGAAGAGCTGTATACCCCGTCGGAAGATGCGTTGGCGGTAAGTGACGTGGCCCCCACGGACGTTGAAAAACAGCAGCTTCTGGAAACCTTGCAGGCCGATGCCGACTTTCGGGCGATGACAGCCGAACACCAGCGGGGGTTCCAAGCATTCATTTTCAGGTTAGAGCGAGAATTGTCCGTTATCAATACCGAAGGTCGCCCAGTTAAGGTGAACATCCGGCTTACGGTCTGTGCTGAAATGGCCCGCGTGCTGTACTTCCGCCGAAAAGGTGTTCCGGGGCCGTTACGCTTCGTCGTTATCGAAGCCAAACACACTTCCTCGCGCGGCATATGGATGCTGCCGGGCTGGCCACGTCGGGCGGGCCGAAAAAATATCTGCCGCTTGGAGAAGGTTTCTAAAAATACCCGAACTGATTTCCAGGCTTAACAAAGACACAGCAGATATTTTGGATAAGTAAAAAAGACTAAAATGGTTGAAATAGAAATCTTGTTTTACGTATTGAAATCGTTTTTTGGGTTTGATGACGGGCGTATTGTCGCTGACAAAACCACCATACACATTTACCCTCAGGAACAACGCCTAGAAATTATTCAAACGGATTTATTTGCTGTGATCCAATCGGAAGAAGACACCAACATCGTCCTTGCAGAGTGGGATACACTATTGCATTGGAAAGAAAAAGACATTTCCTGGGCAGAAGGGTTGGATGGCTTTAGTATGAAGTGCTTGATCCTTAGGCCCACGGAAAAAACAATTGAATCCCATTTGATACTTGGCTATTCAAATGAAAAGGACCTACGTGCAATGGGTATTTGGTATGATAGGGGAAAAGGTCAATTTTCGATTAATCACAATCCAGCAAATCATATCCAAACTGAAAGTGGAAAGTTGGTAGGCAACTACTGGGTTTTTGATAGCAATGGTAGGATTAGTTTCACGATAGAACCTTTTTTACGGAAGTCGGGAAATTATCAAAAGTTCTTTCTCCCATCGGGTTGGGTCGCTGGAGGAAAGGAATAGGATGTGCTTTGCTGTTGATGGCGGCAATCAAATGGGATTCAATCCGTTGGCTTCACCATGAGGGCGTACAAAGTTTAACACGTTATTCCACGATGTCACCAAACAAAAAAGTTGGTGTCCAGCAGTATCGCTTTAAACCAACTTTTCTTATTTTCCGTAGCCCGTAGGGGAATCGAACCTACTTTCTATCAATCTATTTATCAGTATTTTACAAACTTCCCTTTTTCCAACTCACCGAATCACTCACTGGTTTGACATACGTTCTAGCTGCAATTGCTATAATGCTAAGATACAAAATTTCTGTGATGTAGGAATGAAATATTAACGTTTCGCGGCTATGCGATCGGGCGGGGCTTTTACCCCAAAATGTTCTTTTGAAAACGCTCATTTCTCGCATCCGTAATCTGTCAACCGAAGACGAAAATCCCGCCTGGCGCATAGCCGATGTTATGTGCTGGCATTACTTATTTTTATCTATCCAAATCGGAATTTCCACAAAACTATCATTGTACCACTTCACTTCCAATGGTTCGTTCGCATCATTAATTGTTTCTTTGCTCACTTCTTTTCCAGTTCCATAATTTAGTTCAGAGAATGGGTTTTTGTTTACATTGATATACACAAGTAAGCGACTGCCTTTGCTCAATTTTTTACTCACTAAATGTGTGTTTGAAAATGGAATTGTTTCGATTTTATTTGGTACAAGTAATTTTCTATTGGTTATATCATTGGCATAACTGGCTCGTCCGATAATATATGACAAATGGAATAATTTACCATCTGGCATTACCTCGTATAGCGTAACGCCATAATCGAAATCTTTTTTATTTATGCTTACTCTTAGTTCTCCCATAAATGAGCCATTGACCACAATGGATTCTTCCAATGGTTCACTAATAAAATTAAATCCGTTTCTCAAATCCATTTCCTCACGTATTATGGGGTCTGGATAATAATCGTTGTTGCTGATTTCCCTATCTGCAAAATCCACTTCTTGGGTTAGAAAATCAGTTTTTACAGGTTTTTCTCCTTTTAAGGAATAAATGCCCTCAAATTTTTCGGTTGTCAAATACAATTTTAAATGGTCATTACTCATCGCCTCAATAGATGGAGCGCTTCTCCATTCATTTGCGCCCATTACTTGATAATTAATTTTGTCTTTTATTATTTTTGGTTTTTCAGCATTGTTGAATATGTAATCAAACCACTGATAGGTTATTTCGTTTGTATTTATTAAGGCATCAGCATCAACTTTGTAACCGTTGATTTCTTCTGAACCATTGCGTTGCGCTCCGAAATGACTATAAGGTCCAATAATTAAATAGTGTTCTGCATTTGGATTGTATTTATAATGTTCCCTCAAGTAATACAAACCTGAATTTTGTGAGTCATTATAATAACCATCAATAGAAAGCACTGGAATATCAATTTGTGAAAAGTCTTCTTTATAAGGTGCCATTTTCTGCCAATAGTCATCAAATGACGGATGGCTTAACCATCGCTGAAACCACTTATTTGGCGTGCCGTCAATACTGTCCATTTTGTTATAAGCTACACCAGTTTCCCACCACTTGAACATCATATTTCTAAATCGCTGTCTGTCATTTCCAGCAATCGTATCTAAATATTTGTTGTTGCCAACATAAAACGCCCACTCATAGTTTGGATTAATGAAGATGTTGTTTTCCATTGGCAAGCCCATTCCGGGTCTATTGGCAACATAAGGAACAATAGTTTTAAGTGCAGGATGTAGCTTTTTGGCAGCCGCCCATTGTGTAAAACCGTTATAACTACCTCCAAACATTCCTACACGCCCATCGCACCATTTTTGTTTACTTATCCAATCAATCACATCAAAAATGTCATTGGCATCATTTTCGTATGGCCATATCTCGTTTGGACTAAAACGTTTTCCTCTTGTATAAGCAATTACACCTACATAACCTTTGTCAGCAGATTCTTTTAATGTATTCAGGTCACGGCCTTTATCTCTTACATAGATAGTACTTTGTAATATTACAGCTTTTGGTTCAATGGTTTCTTTTTTCCGCACAATGATTGCGGAAATTTTCGCTCCATCTCTTGTTTCGATTAGAATATCTTGAATATTGTAATCTCCATTTAAGTCTGTTAAGTGACTTGTTTCCTTGTTTTGACTTGATGAATTAAATCCAATTAGAAGGAGTATAAATAAATTCAGTATTAATTTCATTCGGTTGTTTTTGTTAAGGACCATTATTTAATTGCAATGTGACATTTTTTCTGCTTGCACATAACGGTTCGGGGCTTGGCGTTCGGGCGGGAAAATCTCCGCAGGAATTTTCAAGACTGAACGTCAGCCCGCCTGACGCCAAACCCTTGTTAGCGGTTCGGCTTTTCGTTCAGCGTTTTTGTCATTTTATAAGTTAAAGTCGTTTGTATTTTCTTCATAGTCAGCTTTACAAATTGTTGTCATGGTGTCCACAAATAATTTTTGCAGTTCGTCGAAGTCGTCAAGTCGTGCTGTTCTAATTGTCATTGTGGAATTGGAAGGTTATGAAGTTTTAGAAAAGATAGTTTGTCCCAATAGCCACGTTGAAAAACAATTTTGTCTTTTTGTATTTGAAAGAAACCACAACCACGCAAACCGTTTGGGTCTTTCCATTCTAAGATTGCCCATTCTCCGTCTGAAAAAATATTTTCGGGAATACAAGTCATTTCGGCTGTCGCAAATTCGTCTGCAAACATTTGTTTAATCGCAATTTTTCCAACAATAGGTTCGTTTGTGACTTGGTGATTGGTTGCATTGTCGTCATACAAGTTTGATATAGTTTCTACGTCCGCCTTGTTAAATGCGTCAATCCATTTTTGTAGTATTTCTTTTGGTGTCATTTTCTATTGTTGTGATATCGTCCCAAGCTGACCGCTAACGGTTCGTATAACCGTCAGTTACGGGATTAAAGATAATGATTTTCGGTTAAGCACTGACGGTAGCAATTCCGAGTGGATTCGGACGCAGTCGAATCCGCCGTAATTGCGGTTATACATTGTTGTACGCAGGTTTTTATTCCGTTAAGTTCGTTATACATTTTTCTCTTATTTGCCAGATTCGGTCAAATTCAAATTCCGATTCGGTTTCTTTTAGCCAACTCTCAATAAATTTTTTGTGATAGTCAACTTTAAATTCCGAAACTTGTTCAGGTCGGATTTCCTTTTCTTGGATTATTTCCTTTTCTATTTTTTTGAATTCAGATTTTTTTGTTGTCAAGTCAGTCCGTTTGCCATTGATTTTTAAATAGCAATGGGCTTCTGGGATAAATCCGATTAAGTTTTTTGTCAGTTCCTTTCCGATTTTCGGTGTATTCAATTCGGTCATTCGATAAATTCCGATGACAAGGTCGATATTCGGCACGTTATTCAAATCCGCAATGCTTTTCAGGAGAGCGTGTTTTGAGCTACAGGTCCCTTTTTTTTCCGACAAGACCAGTCCAAAATCAGTCCGATTTTTGTTTCGTCCGTATGGTAAATTTTTAATGAATTCGGTCAGTTCGTTCCACGTTTCAATTCCTTCGCTTTTTGCAAGTTCAGTTAGTTTATCTTTCGATGTTAATTTGTATTCCGTGTTCATTTCTCAACTTGCGTACAACGGTCAAGTATAAGCGTAGTGCGGGATTTCGGAGCAATTCACTGTCCGCCCACCACAAAGTTTCTTAGGAGCAAAAATGCTCAAATTTAGCAGTTCAGCCCGCATTACGCTTATACAATGTTGGCGGTAGTTTTTTTTATTCAATTCTCCTTAATACCCCCTTTAATTTTGCTTCAACTCCAAGATTATCAAAAAGTTTTTCAGTCAATGTTAATGTCTTCTTGAAAGCTGTTTTAATATCTGTCGGATCTAATTCTGATGTTGTCTCCTGAAATAACGAATACCAATCTGGGTCTATGTCTTTTTCCAAGCTTTTTGTTGGACTTTCCCAATGTTTGGTTTGGTATGTTTCAATTCTTATTAACCAAAGTAAATATTTTTGAACATTTGATAAGCTTTGGTAAGCGTGAGCAAATTCCTGTCGTTTAATTAAGTTGCTTGTTGTAAGTAAAACATTCAACAATGATTGGCTCAACCACAGGATATTTTCATTTGTTGTTCGATCAGGTACTTTAGTTTTTATTTCTTTGAGCGTGTTAGTCAATAAATCTTCTTTATCTACTAAAATCATCTTGTCAAAGTCGCTAAACTCTACCAAACCGTCCCACGATTTGATAACTTCCATTTGGTCGTTTGTCAAAAAATGAAACTCCCCCCTTATCATATTTTCAAAAATGGCAACTTCACTTCCATACTCGTTGGTAAAATATAATGCCAAAGGATGAATTTGGCTTACCCAATTTTCAGCGGAAAAATTTTCTTTATCCTTCAAGAAGATGTAGAATTCAATATCTGAATATTTGTCCCCTTCATTTTTGGTAAATGACCCGTACATAAATACGGCAGAAATATTTTTATCATTTTGAGCTATTGACTTTGTTTTGTCAATCATTTGTAACTGTGTCATTTTCTAATTTTTTAATATTAACAATCGCCCTTTCTACTTTGCGTATTAAAGGATATTTCAATTCTTATTCTATCTTACAGTTACTTATAGCTTCATTTTCTTGAATGTTTTTCGTTGTTAATTGTTTCTTCAAATTACCGCCAACTCCCAAATATACGCAATAATCTTCTGCATACAAAGATGTCAAATTCTTTTCTATTTGTTCTTGTAAATGGTTGTTTTTAAGTGTCTTGCTTTAACCTTATCAGATTCTATCTATTGCGCATTTTGCATAACTTTCTTAGATTTGCTTTGGTAGATAATACAAAATACGCAGTATGGAAGTTGTTGATTTTTCTGGTTTTGATTTTCGGGAAGGTAGACATAAGGATGCCGCAGTCATTTGGATAGATTTCAAATACGACCGAGCAAAGATTGATTTGGTCAAATCGCTGAAAGGCAGGTGGAGCAGGTCTGAAAAGTGCTGGTATGTACCGGACAACACCCATTTCCGGACACTGTTTGGGATGAAAATCCCACCGGTTGGCAAAGGGGTATTGTCCAAATTGTCACCCGTGAATGCACGGGAGTTTCAACGTATGAAAGAGGTATTGCAGATGAAAGCCTACAGCCCCTCCACCATAAAGACCTACATGATTGAATTTGCACAGTTACTGTATGTGGTGAAGGACGTGCCAGTTGATTCGCTGGGCTACGACCGTCTCCGTGCTTACATCCTTTATTGCATCAATACATTGAAGATTTCGGAAAATCAATTGCACAGCAGGCTCAACGCCATCAAATTCTATTTTGAACAGGTGCTCCATAAACCGGGCTTCTTTGCCGAAATCCCACGGCCGAAGAAGCCATCCACTTTGCCAAAGGTGTTGAGCCAAAAGGAAGTAAAACGGATATTCGACGCGGTACGAAACCAGAAGCATTTGCTGATGTTGCAACTGTGCTACGGAATGGGATTGCGAGTAAGTGAGGTTGTCAATCTGAAAGTGAGTGACATCGACAGTGGACGGATGCAGGTACTTATCGAAGCAGGCAAAGGAAAGAAAGACCGGTATGTACCGCTACCGACCGCAGTGCTGGATTTGCTACGGGAGTATTATAAAGCGTACCATCCTAAAACTTACCTTTTTGAAGGTCAGTACGGAGGGCGGTATTCCGTCCGCAGTGTCCAAGCGGTGTTCAAGAATGCGATGAAGGCCGCAAAGGTAAACAAGCCGATAGGGATACACGGTTTGCGGCATAGTTACGCCACACATTTACTGGAATACGGCACGGACATATCATTCATTCAGCAGCTACTTGGTCACAACGACATCAAGACCACGATGCTTTATGCAAAAGTCGGCAATGCGCAAGTGAATGCAATCAAAAGCCCGTTGGACAGGATTTTGTAGCTACAGATTTAAAGATTATCACAATGGGACTAAATTACTTCAAAAGCAGAAAACGTTTTGATTTTTCCCCGCATCCGTTTGATGTTGGCAACATACTTGGTTTGAAGAGGGGGTATGGCAACAACCATTTCCTGCTCAAAATCTACGGATTGGAAAAAGCCGATTTCGAAACCTATTACACCTACCACCTGAATCATTTCCGGTCTACAGGTCGGGGTACCGAAAAAGATTTCCTTTCCCACGTGTGGCACATCGTGCAGAAACGGATTGAATATTTCGAGCGGAAAGACCCGTTCTCATCCGAGCATCCCCGGCATTTGTCAAACATTGAGAAACTTACCGAATTCCAGCAATACCTCGACACACACGATAAATGGAACATTAGGCCAAACGATGTGCTGCTGAAAGAAAAAGACGGAAAGATAGCCGAACTCGAAGCCCATATCCAAGATTTGGAAGAACAGTTGAAAGCGCATACAAAATATGGGGTTGCGCAGAAAGTGTACGTGGAGGACGGCTACCTGCCCACCCTCACCGACCTCATCCAGCAACTGCGCGAAGTGGAACTGCCCAATGGGAGGAAGCTGCTCAAAAGCGACCACCACAGCCCGTATTACAAACTGGTGGCGAAATACTTCAACCACGGCGGCAAGGAAATCCCATTGGATACGGCACGCAATTATTTCGTGGGCAAGGGCGAAGCCCCGATAAAGGGTTCGCAGGTGCCGGATGGCAGGAAGTTGTTCCGCATCGTCCCCGCCTAATCATCTACCCGTTCAATCCCCGAACATGACCAAGCCGCCTCGTTTGGTCATTCATATCCCTGTTTTATCCCCCAACTTTGTCCCAACGGAGCGGGTGATGCCCGGTGGCAATGCCGGGAGCAATCCCGTTTGGTTGCCGAGGCAAGCCGTGCCGACTGCACATTCCGCCAAATTGCCATTCCCCGATGGGAATGGAGCAAGCGGAAGTTGGGCATAGCCCTACTTGCTTGCCCCCACGCTATCGCTATGGGGGTTTCGGGTATCCTCCGGGGATACCCCAATGCGCTGGGATAGCACCAGCGCAAGGTTCCGGTATACTTGGCCGTATACCGTGCGCCCCGTAAAGGGCGTAAATCAATATCCCGCTATCGGGATATACGGATATGGGAATATAATGATAAGGATATGGAAATAGACATCGTCACACGGGAAGACCTCCGGCAGTTCAAACGGGAAATGCTGGATGAGTTCAAACAAATCATCGGAAACAGGGAAAAAGACAATCTTGGCAGGGAGTGGCTGAAAAGTGCCGAGGTGCGCAGGCTACTTGGCATATCGCCCGGAACGTTGCAGAACCTCCGTGCGGGCGGCACGTTGCCGTACCGCAAGTTGGGCGGCAGCATGTACTACCGCAGGGAGGACATCAGGAAAATGATGGAGGGAGGTAACGGCAATGGGTGAACGGATGGAATTGCCCAAGCACGCGTTCAGCGCGTTCTTTGAGCGGATTGGCGATGACGGGCGTTTGCTGCCCACGCACATCGGTTTGGTGGCGGCGTTGTTTTACCACCACGATTGCGGCAATCCGCATCGCCATTTCCACGCCAGCCGCAGGAAGCTGATGCGCTTCTCGCGGATACGCTCCATCGCCACCTACCACAAGTGCCTGTCGGAATTGGTGGCCTACGGTTATGTGGAGTACCGTCCCTCGTGGCATCCGGCCAAGGGCAGCAGGTTCAGGTTCATCATCCGCACGGAGGGAGGGGTAAATGGTCAGGATTGACGAGAACAAGAAATCCGTCCGTTTCCCCGAGGCGGTGGACGAACGGCTCACCCTGCTTGCGCGGAAACTTGGCCGCACCAAGCGGGAAGTGGTCATGCAGATGGTGGATTATTTCTACAAAAGCAAGAAAGACCCCGCCGACCTGAACGACGAGGTGCTGAAAAAGGAACTGTCAAGCGGTATCAGCCGCATCCTCTCGTTCATCCGCAAACAGGAGGGTGACCTGCTGGTGCCTATGTATTCGGCAATGGAAGAACTGATGGCCATCGCCAAAGCACAAAGCCCGCTTTTGAAGAATATCGGCAAAGGGCAGTCGGAGGCGACCATCATGGGCAGGGAAACCATCGGCTACCTGAAACTGGTGGACGGTACGCTCAAAAAGATACTTGGCAACATGCGGGAAAGGGAAACATTGAAGTCCAGGTTCCGGCAGGTATTGGATTACTACATTACCCAAAGGGAAGCCCTCGGCTGGCCTGTATCGGCGGCAAAAAAGGAGGAACTGGCCAAGCATGCAAGGCAATCGTTGGACAACCTGTAACACAAGACCATGTACATTAACATTACCAAATCGGAAACGGGCGACAACAAGGGCAGCAGCGGTGCGCTGGTGCATTACCTCGAAAAGGAAAACCGGATGCAGCCGGAAAACGCAATGGAAAACAAGCCGGAGCGTTGGTTCAATGGAACGGCCAACGACATCAAACCCCACGGGGTGCGGACGGGCATCGACCGCAACGTGGCCAAGCTGGGCAGGGACGACAGCAAATTCTTCCTCATCAACATCAGCCCCAGCCAGAAGGAACTGGCGCACCTTGTGTCCCAATACGGCGAGGACGGGGCACGGGAAAAGCTAAAGGAATTTGCCGCGAGGGTAATGGACGAGTATGCCCGTAACTTCAAACGCCCCGGCATTGAAAGCCACAAAGATTTGCTTTGGTTCGGCAAACTGGAAAACCACCGCTATTACGGCCACAACGACAAGGAAGTGAAAGGCGGGCAAAAGAGAAAAGGGGAACGCAAGGAGGGGCGGCAGATGCACGTCCAAATCATCGTGAGCCGCAAGGATATCACCAACAAAATCAAGCTAAGCCCGCAGAATACGTCACGTGGCAAAAACAAAGCCCATTCGCAGAAGCTGGGGCAGTTCGACCGCACCGCGTTCAAGCAGTCGGGCGAGACACTGTTCGATGAATTGTTCGATTTTGAGCGCAACCTGAAAGACAGCCTGCAATACGCCAATACCATGAAGAACGGGACGGCACGGCAAAAGGTGCAGATGCACACGCTCACGGAATTAACGGAGCGACATCCGCAGGGTCAGCTATTGGCAATGGAGCTGGCACACAATGTTGCCCAAGGCAGGTTCGAAAGCGTAGGCGAAATGCTGGCCACCACGGGCAACATGGCTGCCGACCTATTGGGATTGCTGATGGCTCCGGTGGAGGGAGTGGGCGGGCAGCAAAGCCCCATCGAGGAGGAGGAGAAGCGGCGCAAACGGAAAAAGAAAGCTCAGTCACGGGGTATCAGGCGGTGAGTTTTACGGGTGGTTCAGAGCATCCGGCCTTTGCACCACCCGGCCAAAATTACCCTCGGCGTGGGAAAGGTCAAGGGTATATAAACACCCCCCTCCCGCAGGCCTTTGCCCTCCGGCGCCCTTGACCCGATTCCCCCGCCTTGCGTTCCGGTGGCCTAAGCGGTGAAAATGCCTTGGTGTGTACAGATTTAAAAACAATACCACTGAAAATGAACCGATACGAGCTGATAAGAACCAATAGTGAGCCGATAGCGAAGTGTTGTGTGTGTAATAAGGGAGGATACGAAAAAAGCCATCCGTTTCGGATGGCTTGCACTAATATTGTGAGGATTTTTTTATTAAAGTTTTTCGATTTCCTTGATGGACAGCTTGGTAAATTTGACAATCTGCTCAACGGGAATGCCGTCCTTTTTCATTTCACGGGCAACGGAGATTAAACTTTCACGCTTGCCTTCCTTTTTAGCCCTGTTTAATAATAATTCTTCGATACCCATCGTGTGGCTCCTTTCTGTCAATTTTTCGACTTCTTGTTCAAAGATAGTGTTTACTTCCGAGTTATCAAAACGTACATAGTAGCGTAAGAAATTCATCAGTCCCCTGATTTTTTCCTTGCTCATATTCCTTTCCAGCAATTCACGCGCCAACTGTATTTTTGTCTGTAACAAGGCCTTGTCGCTTTCGTCTTTGTCATTCACGTTTTTGCCGACAAATGCCGCCTTGGCCGTTAGGACGACCAGAGCAAAAGGATTGTCGGATGCCAAAAGACGATCGGTATCCTGTTCAGCAATTTTGTAGGTATTGAACCTGTATTGGATGCTTGTACCCATGAATTCCTCTTCATAGACATTGGGCCTTGGCTTTTTACTGGCCTCTGTCAGGACGGCAAAGGCAGCGATACGTTTGTGGTATTTATCAAGTATCCGATAGTAATAGGTGAACATCCGCGAGGCGAAATCCTTGCGATAGCTGCCCTGTACCTCGACATGGATTAAAACCCATTCCTCTACGCCGTCATGGGTGTATACCTGCGCCAGCTTATCAACCACTTTGAGAGCGAACTCATCATCTTCCGGAGGGAATAATTGTTCCAGTTCCTTGTCGAGAAATGTGATACCCCTGCTTAAATCAAAAATGCTGTCCGCATCGGGATACAGGAAACGGAGGAAGTCGTCAAAAACGTCCTCCAAAACCCCTTTCCATAGATAGTCATCTTTTTGCTTCATTGTTCTGCTTGGTTGTACGTGTGTAAAAGTATGAATAATTTTCAGCGACGTCTGTTGCCATTAACGTATTCCGGCCAACCGCTTCTGTAAGGCCTCCATATCACTGCCGATCCGCGTATCCAACAGTTTGGCATAGTGCTGGGTCGTCTTGATGTTCGTATGCCCCAGCATTTTTGAGACAGTTTCTATCGGCACGTTGTTGGCCAGCGTTACGGTGGTGGCGAATGTGTGCCGTGCCATGTGGAATGTCAGCTTTTTGGTAATACCGCACAGGTCGGCAATTTCCTTTAGGTAGCTGTTCATCTTTTGGTTGCTCAATACCGGAAGTACCAGCCCCTTTGCCACGCATGGGGGATAGTCCGCATACCGTCCGATGATTTCCAAGGCTTGCGGAAGCAGCGGGATGTTGGAGGAAGTTTCCGTTTTCTCACGGCTGGTCAATACCCACAATCTACCGTCAATACCCTTGGCGATGTCCGTCTTTTGCAGTTTCCGCACATCGGCGTATGACAGCCCCGTATAGCAGCAGAACACAAAGATATCACGCACGTGCGCAAGCCTTGGTATGCTGAATTCCCTAATGGTTATCCTGTCTAATTCATCCGGTGTTAGGAATTCCTTTTCCCTTGGCTTGGCCTTCGTTTTGTAGAACACAAAGGGGTTTTCCGTAATCCATCGGTGTGCAAGACACTGGTTTATGATTTTACGCAGGTGTTTCATGTACTTGGCCGCCGACACCGCACTGCATTCCATGTCAGAGCGGAGGAAAAACTCATAACCTGTGATGAACGCATGGTCGATGTGCCGGATCTCGATGTCCGTTTCACCATGGCATTTTTCCAGATAGGAGGTCAGGTGTGCAACAGAAGTGTTGTAGCCTTTCAGCGTGTTGGGTTTGAAACCTTTCCCAAGCAGCGCTTCCATCTTCCGGTTGTGTTCGGTAAACGTTTCCATCAAATACCGCCGTTGCACGTCCTTGCCGAGGTATTTCAGTTTCAGCGATTCGGCGGTGATTTCCGTGCCGTCCTTTACGAGTTGCAGGTGGGCATCGGCCACCTTTCGCTCCAGCGTGTCGAGGTAGGCATTCAGGCCACGGATGTCCTCCTTGGTGCCCTTGGCACGGTTGGCCTTGGCGTTCCACCGTACGGGGTCACACTCACGGCCGGTGGACACTTCCTTGGGGTCACCGGCCACGGTGATACGCATGTAGATGGGTTTCATACCACCCACATAGTTTTTTGGTTTCTTCAAGTAGAAGAGCAAGGAATAATTTGTACTCATGATAATACATCATTTATGGTGAAACAAAATTAGCCTTGCAGCCTATGGTAGTCAAGATGTTTAGTTATTGAACAGGTTGTCATTCAACAACTTAATTTGCTTTCAGTGAGTAGCGGTAGGTCAGGGATTGACTCACTGAATTACTCACTGTTTTTATGCGAATAATTGAATGAATCAGGATGCTGTAAAAAACAAAAAGCCTGCAAACGTTTAATTTGCAGGCTTTTGTATGTTTTGACTTCAAGATGTGTAGCCCGTAGGGGAATCGAACCCCTGTTTCAAGAATGAAAATCTTGCGTCCTAACCCCTAGACGAACGGGCCTTTTGTCAATTTCGAAAAACTCGTTCCCGTTTTTCGGTCTGCAAAGATAGAAGTATTTCCATTTGTTCCAAAGAAAAATGATATAAATTTAATGTTGATCATTTCACCTTTCTATCGGACGCAGAGGAATACTTCTTCCCGCATCAACTCTTGCTGGCTTGCGCCGGTGGTTTTATGCATGCGGATGGTTGTTTCGACTACCGCAAAGCCGTTTGCAACGAGTAGCTGCTCAGCCGCTTCGGGCGTATATAGCTTAAACCCGTAAGCTGCGAAAGGAAGTTGCTCCATAAAGGCGCGGCTGGCAATGGCTATGCATAATCTGCCGTCCGGTTTCAGCATCCGACGGATCTCGGCGAGCTGTGTGCTTGGATCTTCCCAAAAATAAAGGGTATTGACGGTAAATATGTTGTTGAATGACTGATTGGGGAAAGGGAATGTCAGCCCGTCGGTCCATTCGAAACGCACACGACCAGCGCTGATAGGGTGCCTATTGATTTCCCGCGCTTCCTTAACCATCGTTTCGGACCTGTCTACGCCAGTATATCGGATGTCTTTCCCCTTCGATAGCACATAATCGGCGAAGCTACCGTTTCCGGGTCCGATTTCCAAAACATGGGCCCCTGGATGATATGCCATAAGGTCGATGGCGTGGCGCGTCATGTCGCCATTGCTGGCATTCATGCGGGTTGCCATCTGGATGCCTGCCTCACCCACTGGGTTGGCCAATTGTGCCGCCACTGCTTTGAAATCAATGGATTTGGCCACGCGACTAACGTTTGTCTACACTGTACTTTCCAGGCCCGACGAAGGCAAGCCCGATAAAGACAACACCGATTTCGATGGCGTGCGAGGCACCCATGAGGCCGTCACCGCGGCCTAGATGCGAGAGTGCGGCAATAAGCATGGTAAACGCAAGTGCAATCGCTATGGGTCGGAAAAACAATCCGAGCAGGAAACATGCACCGCCCACGGTCTCGGCTAGTGCCGCCAGCAGCCCCCAAAGCATGGGCATGAATGTAATGCCTACATTTCCCATGGCACTGCCCACGCCCGCCCACCGCTCAGGTCCGCCTAGTAGCTTTGGGTACCCATGCATGATAAACATGATCCCAAGGCCGACGCGGATAAGTAGCAGTCCGGTATTTTTGAATTTGCTCAACGATGATAGTGCAGCCATTTTTTTGATTGGTGATTTTGTGCAACCTGCTGTTAATTCCGCGCAATTTGATTTATCTTTGTCGTGTTTGCAAGCAATGGAGCTTCATTTTTCTGTAAAATTGCATTACTTCCCCACTAAATAACTGATATACATTGAGTAGTACAGATTTCCCCTTTAAACGTTATACCATCACCTCGGCATTGCCGTATGCCAATGGGCCGTTGCATATCGGTCATCTGGCAGGCGCTTACATCCCCGCCGATATTTATGTTCGCTTTCTGCGCCTCAATGGGCGCGATGTGGTCTATGTGTGCGGTTCGGATGAACATGGTGCAGCCATTACGATCAAAGCGAAGAAGGAAGGAACGACCCCCCAGGCGATTATCGACCAATACCACGCACAGATTAAAGCAAGTTTTGAGCAGTTTGGGATTTCATTTGATATTTACCACCGCACCTCCGAGCGCATTCACCATGAGCTTTCGCAGGAGTTTTTCCTCAATTTGTACGAGAAAGGTGAGTTTACCGAGCAGGTAACGGAACAATATTACGACGAAGAATACCACCAGTTCTTGGCCGACAGGTATATTACTGGGACGTGCCCGAACTGTAACAATGAAGGGGCTTATGGCGACCAGTGTGAAAAGTGCGGTACTTCACTCAATCCGACCGACCTGATTAACCCACTGTCTACGCTGAGTGGTAAGCCACCCGTGCTCCGCGAAACCAAGCATTGGTATCTGCCGCTCGACAAATACCAGCCTTGGTTGGAAAAGTGGCTGCTCGAAGGCAAGAAAGACGTACTGAAACCAAATGTTTATGGGCAGTGCCGTTCGTGGCTCAAATCAGGCTTGCAGCCCCGATCGATGACGCGCGACTTGGACTGGGGCGTGGACGTGCCACTTGACGATGCGGCGGGAAAGAAGCTATATGTGTGGCTCGATGCCCCTATCGGTTATATTTCGGCAACGAAACAATGGGCGTTGGACACCGGTAATGATTGGGAGAAATATTGGAAAAAACAGGCCGATCCGGCCGATGATGCCTGTCTAATCCACTTCATCGGCAAGGATAATATCGTTTTCCACTGCATCACGTTTCCGAGTATCTTGCATGCGCATGGCGAGTACGTGCTGCCCGAGAACATACCCGCTAATGAATTCCTCAACCTGGAGGGAGATAAGCTGTCAACATCCCGCAATCATGCTGTGTGGTTGCATGAGTACCTCGCGGAGTTTCCCCATAAGCAGGATGAGTTGCGCTACGTGCTGACATCCATCTTGCCCGAGACATCGGATAGTGAATTTACCTGGCGCGATTTCCAAGCCCGGGTAAACAATGAATTGGTGGCTATCTTTGGCAATTTCATTAATCGTGTTTTGGTGCTTTCGCATAAATATTTCGATGGTAAGGTCAGGTCGGCTACCAACCTGACCGATACGGATCGCTTCATTTTCGCGGAACTGGAGCGGTACCCGAAGCACATCGCGGCATCCATCACGCATTTCCGCTTCCGTGAGGCATTGGCTCAGTTCATGAACGTAGCCCGGTTGGGTAATAAATATTTGGCGGATGCAGAGCCATGGAAGGTGATCAAGACGGATGAGGAGCGCGTAAAGACCGTTTTAAATGTTGGGTTGCAGATTGCGGCCAATTTGGCGGTGCTGGCGCAGCCGTTTCTGCCCCACACCGCACAGAAAATGGCAGAAATGCTTCGACTGGGGGATTTAGCATGGGAAAATGCTGGAGGCGGTGTGTTGCTGCCGACAGGGCACCAATTGGGACAGACGCAATTGCTGTTTGAGAAAATAACCGATGAGCAGGTCAATGCACAGCTTGCCAAGCTCCGTGAGGCGAAGGCCGATAGCGGAAAACCTACCGAGGCGGTGGCTGACGCTAAAGGAGACGTCGAATTCACCGATTTTGTAAAAATGGATATCCGTACCGGTGAGATCCTTGCAGCCGAAAAAGTGGCGAAAACCAAGAAATTGCTGAAGCTGACGATAGATACCGGTATCGATGAACGTACTGTTGTATCCGGCATTGCCGAATTTTTTGCCCCGGAAGAGATCGTGGGAAGGCAAGTGGCCATCCTCGTGAACCTGGAGCCGCGTGCCATTAAAGGGATCGTATCGCAGGGCATGATACTCATGGCCGAGGATGCTGATGGCCGGCTCGACTTCGTGTCGCCGCATACAACCATGCGGCCGGGTAGTGTGATCCGGTAGTGCGGACGCCTGGCCCACACCCGCTAGCGGAGCAGGGCGATGGCTTCTTTGGCGGCCTTTACATCGTGCACCCGCAAGATGTGTACACCTTTTAATAGTAGTACGGTGTTGAGTACAATGGTGCCCGTGAGGGCATCGTCGGGCTTGATGCCCAGCTTCTTGTAAATCATCGATTTGCGGGAGACCGCACCTAGTAGGGGTAGGCCGTGGACGTGCAATGTTTCCAACCGGCTGAGCAGTTCGTAATTTTGTTCGAGTGTTTTTGCAAACCCAAATCCGGGATCCAGTATGATATCCCGAACCCCCAGTTGCCGTAAAGTGGCCACTTGCCTTCCGAAAAATAGGCTGACCTCGCCAGTCACGTCGCCACGGTAATCGGTTAGCTGTTGCATGGTGTCGGGGGTGCCCCGCATGTGCATGAGGATATAAGGCGCCTGCAAATCGGCAACGGTAGCGAACATCGCCTCATCGAGGGTACCGCCGGAAATGTCATTGATGATATGAGCCCCCGCTGCGATACTGGCACGGGCCACCGCTGCACGGAAGGTGTCGATGGATAGGATGGCTTCGGGAAATCGTGCGGAAATGGCTTCGATTACAGGTAAAAGCCTATCGACTTCTTCGGTTGTGCTTACATCTGCAGCGCCAGGCCGTGACGAGTAGGCTCCGATGTCGAGTATATCGGCGCCTTCACCGAGCATCCGTTCGGCTTGCGCCAATGCTGCGGCCACGGTATGGTGGCGCCCACCGTCGTAAAAGGAATCGGGCGTGATGTTCAATATGCCCATCACCTTCGGGGTGGAAAGATCGATCAGCTTACCGCCAGCATTCATTTTAACGAACCACCACTACGCCATCGGCAATGATGTTGATATCGGTCCTAGGCTCGGTGATTTTGGCAATTTCTTCGGCATCTTTACCTGCATCTTCAGCAAAGTGCTGTTGTTGGGCTACCGAAACCTCCCTAACCTTGGCTTGGCCTTCGAGTACGACAGTTTTACCTACGATGTTTTGGGGCATGAAAAATCCATAATCCTTGAACCGTACCAAAATCGGATCACCCTCGCCTTCGCGCAGGACGCGCATGAAACACCCCTTTTTTTTGCATACCTCCACCACCTTACCCTTCACCTTGCCGGTGTAGGTGGAATCGGTGGCCAGTTTGGCTTCCAATTGCCGTACGTCGATGGCGTTGCTTTTGGTAATGGCCTTGCCATATTGTACGCCGGGCTGAGCGGCGGGGATTTTATTTTGGGCCGTCGATGTTGCCATGAAACAGCATAGGGCAACAAAGATGATTGCTATTTTCTTCATAACCGCTTTTTTTATATGCAAACTTAGTTATTTTCCTTGTATGTACGGCGCTACCTGTATGGTTCTAGCGGCGAATGAACGAAAACTGCCCGCCAGGCTCGAGCTTCATCACGATGGACGCCGCTCCATGCCGGATATCGTCTTGACCATAGAGGGCCACGTAATCGACACCATCGATAACCATTGGGTCTATTTCACTGAAGTTGGCAGGTGCCGGAAGGCCACTGATATTGGCCGACGTAGAAACGATGGGCTTACGGAACCGCTGGAGCAGGGCAGAACAGAAGGGGTGCCGTACGATACGGATGCCGATACTGCCATCTATGGCAAGGAGGTTTGGTGCCAGGTTCTTGGCACCGGAATAGACGATGGTAAGCGGCCGTTCCGTATATTCGATAAGCTGGTAGGCAACCTCGGGTATTTCCTTGACATAACTCTCGAGCTTATGATCGCTATCGAGCAATATAATCAGGCTTTTTGTCTGGTCGCGCCCTTTCAGCCGGAATACGCGGTCTACGGCTTCGGGGTCGGTTGCGTCACAACCGATGCCCCAGATCGTATCGGTGGGATATAAGATTAATCCTCCGTTCCGCAAGGTTTCGAGGGCTTGATTGATATCCGTTTTTTTAACCTCGTTATGCATGTTGCCGCAGCCGGTAGTTATTACACGGCCACATTGTGTTCGCGTAGCGCATCGTTGAGCGATGTTTTTTTATCTGTCGACTCCTTGCGCTTGCCGATAATCAGTGCACAGGGTACTTGGTACGCACCGGCGGTGAATGTCTTGGTGTAGGAGCCGGGGATGACAACGGACCTCGCCGGTACAACGCCTTTGTATTCGATCGGTTCAGTGCCGCTGACATCGATAATTTTGGTTGACGCGGTGAGCACCACATTGGCACCGAGGACGGCTTCCGCTTCGACGTGGACACCCTCTACCACGATGGCCCTCGACCCGACGAAAACATTGTCTTCGATGATGACGGGAGCAGCCTGCACGGGCTCCAACACACCGCCGATACCCACGCCACCGCTGAGGTGTACGTGCTTACCGATTTGTGCGCATGATCCCACCGTTGCCCAGGTATCTACCATGGTACCCTCATCAACATAGGCTCCGATATTGACATAGGATGGCATCATGATGACGCCCTTGGCCAAATAGGCCCCATAGCGTGCAATGCCATGCGGCACCACGCGCACACCCAACTCTTTATAGTTGGTTTTAAGCTTCATCTTATCGTGGAATACGAACGGACCTGTAGCCACTTCTTCCATCTGCCGGATGGGGAAATAGAGAATAACGGCCTTTTTAATCCAATCGTTTACATGCCAGCGGGAACCGATGGGTTCGGCCACCCGCAGCTCACCTTTGTCCAGCCGTTGGATGACTGCCTCAATAGCCTCCCGGTATTCTTTATATTCCAGAAATTGCCGGTTTTCCCAGGCACCTTCAACCAGTCCTTTTAATTCTTTAATCATATTGAGCCGTGTATCGAAAGTTGTAGGGGCAAAGAAAGTAAAATCTTTTTATATAAGCCGCATTTTGGCTAAGTTTGCTGTAATGGCTGAAGAGGAAAAGTTACGTGTAGACAAATACCTATGGGCAATCCGCGTATTTAAAACGAGGAGCTTGGCAACGGATGCATGCAAAGCGGGCCGTGTGAAACTCGATGGACGCAGCTTGAAGCCCTCGGCGTTGGTGAAGGTGGGCGATAACTACCATATCCAGAAAGGGATGGAAAAGAAAGTGCTGCGGGTTACGGGCTTGTTGGATAAACGGGTGGACGCTAAGACGGCGGCGGCTTTTTACGAGGATATCACCCCGGTTGAAGAAACCAATGGTTATAAATCGATGGGCCGTGCGTCGATACCCATGCGCGATCGCGGCACGGGTAGGCCCACTAAAAAGGACCGTCGGGAAATCGATAGCTTACAAAATGACTGGTGGGAAGAAGACTAGGGTTTACTGAATTTCTGGCCTTCGATATGGACCAATGCGGCGGCGATTGGGTAATTGATACTGGTAGTCGTATCGTTGCCGGTGAAGCGGGTGGGTAATACCAAGCCACTACCGATAGCCTTATAATTGCCGATGGAGTATCCGCCGGAGCTATCGCTGGGCCACCACTGGTGGATTTGGCCGGTTTGTGAATCGACATATATTTGGCCCGCTACCGTATCTTCAAAGCTTGTACGTTTATTCTCAATGTCTACCACCGTAAAACGTTGGGAGCCGACAAGCTTCTCGCCCTTGATCCGATAGGAGGCCTGGTTCCCGTCTAGAACGGTAGGGAGGAATAAAAGCCGGGCGTCCTGATGGAACGCTTCGGTGGTTTCTGCAATGATATCTTCGGTAATGCGTGGATTGTCGAGCTTCACATCGTTGAGGTATACCGTTCCTTCGCCTGTTTCGATATTGAACAATACAGTAATACGTTCGTCGTCTGTTGTAACGCCGTCGAAACGGCAGTTCCCCGTTTGTTTGTCCCAAAGGTATTTGCGCTCGCCTTGCGAAAAAGAATGGTTCCCTCCCGCGCAGCTGAACATGAAATACCGGGCATTTTGCCAATTCTCCCGCCCTCCTGCGGCGTCCCACAATTTATCCGCCAAGTCGTTTTCCTTGGCCGAGGGGGTATCCTGTCCGCGTACACCCATTATTACGCAACACCATAAGGCAACCAATAGGCTCAGCTTGAGTTTGACGGAATGTTGCATCATCTTTATCATTCTTATTTTTCAGCGCGACTTATATAGGGCACTGAAAATGCGGAAGGTATTAATGACCGCAAAATGGGATTATTTGTTTGACGGATAGTAACAATTACCGCAGCCGTTTTGTTTTCGGATACGTATTGTAAGCGGGGCAGGTCTTCGGTGAGCAGGACTGAAATGACAATGAGATTACCGCAATTGACGCGATGCCGATGATGAGTATCCTTTTCATACGATTAACGGATTAACTGTTACTGCTGGTCGCGCGGGCACTTAGTTGGGCCATCTGAATGGCGGTGATTGCAGCTTCTTCACCTTTATTGCCGTGTTTTCCACCCGCCCTATCCAGCGCTTGCTGCAAAGTATCAGTTGTTAAAACGCCGAAGATAGCCGGTTTATTGTGCTTCAGTGCGACCTGGGTGATGCCATGTGCAACGGCACTACAGATAAAATCGAAGTGCTTGGTTTCCCCTTGGATAACACAACCCAAACATATCACCGCATCCAATAGCTGATCGCGAAAGAGAATGTCTGCGCCGCTGGTGAGCTCGTAGCTACCCGGTACCTGTACCACATGGATGTTTTCCGCAGTCGCTCCATGTTTTGCCAATGCCTCATATGCCCCCTCGAGCAATGGCCCCGTCACTTCGGCATTCCATTGCGACACAACGATACCAAACCGGTATGGAGCCGCAGATGCTACCTCTATGTGTGAGAAATCGGAAAGATTTTTATGGTGACTTGCCATAAGCGGGTAAAAAACGACTACAACTGTGCTTCAGCGCGTGCGATGTAACTTTCTATAGCGGTAGCCTCGTGGCTATCCGGATAGTCAGACTGGATGCGTTTATAAGCGGCAACCGCGTTTTTGAAATCGTTTTGTGCCTCGTATACCAAGCCGAGCTTCTTAAGCATCAATGGCGACGTAAACTTGTTCGCATTTTTGTCTGTTGCTTTCTTGTAGAAAGACGCTGCTTTTTTATAGTCCTTCAGCTCAACGTATGCATCGCCAAGCAGGCCGATAACAAGCGGGTCGAGTATGACACTGCCGGTGTTCGTATACTTTTCCAATGCATTGATGGCTTCCTGGTAATTACCTTGCCGTAGGTACAGTCCACCCAAATAGGCATTCGCAATATTGGCGGATTTGGTGTTCTCGTATTCAGCGGCAATCTCCTTAAAGCCGGGGTACGACCCATCGCCGTCGATGGCACGTTGTTGCAGGGAATCGATGGTAGCATACGTCTCTGCCTTGAAAAGTTGGTTGGCAGCTGTTTCTGCACGTGGTGCGAGGTAAAATCGCTGATAACCAATGTAAAGTAATATCAAGATGACAATGCCGCCGATAATGAAGACCAAGCTCTTTTGGTTTTCTTGAATGAAATTGCCGTTTGTTGTATGCTTGGCACCGGCAGAGGGTGCCTTATGTTTTTGATTGTTTGACATTTCTGTTTCTAAATTCGGACTGCAAAAATACACTTTTACAACTTATATCCAAGTGCTTTTTGTAAGGGCGTGTCAAACGTCGATACCATTCTTATGTTTTTGGTCGAGTTCCTCGTAAACCGAGTTGTTACTTTTGAATTCGGGGACCAGTTCTTTCATTTTCAGAACGATTTCTCGCTCGTTTTGGTTCTTGGTCATGTCAATCAGCGCACTGATTTGTATCTCTACTTGTTCAAAATCGTACTCTCTTACTTTGGCCACCATGATTTTGTGGTGATGGGTGGGCAAGGTGTTCTCCAAATCATTAAGGAGTTCTTCATACAATTTCTCGCCGGGGCGGAGTCCCGAATACTCGATGGAGATGTCTTTATTGGGCACGAGCCCCGACAACTTGATCATTTTTGTTGCCAATTCGACAATTTTCACCGATTTACCCATGTCAAATACATAGATTTCGCCGCCTTTGCCCATGGAACCGGCTTCGAGTACTAACTGGCATGCTTCGGGGATGGTCATGAAATACCGGGTGATTTCAGGATGGGTAACGGTAACCGGCCCGCCTTTTTCTATTTGGGCCTTAAACCGTGGTATTACCGAACCGTTGGAGCCCAAGACATTTCCGAAGCGGGTGGTGATGAAGCGCGTATCGGCACCTCGGGCACTGCCGTTAAGTAAGGTACGTTTGTGCGAAAGGTAGTTGAAATAAGTTTGGACGTAAATTTCGGCAATCCGTTTGGAGGCCCCCATCACGTTCGTTGGGTTTACCGCTTTGTCCGTGGAAATCATGACAAAATTTTCGACCCCGTGGGCAACGGCTAAGCGGGCGATTAAACGGGTGCCCATGATGTTGGTGCGGACGGCCTCCACGGGATGGTTTTCCATCATGGGCACGTGCTTATAGGCGGCCGCGTGGTAAACATAATGGGGCTTGAAGGTTTTGAAAAGCGCCTCCATACGGTCTTCATCACGGATATCCCCGATGAACGCATGATATACTTGGTTTTTCTGTACATCTTCCAACTCGAGCTGCAGTTCATGCAGTGGAGTTTCCGCTTGGTCGTTAAGGATGATCATTTGGGGGCCATATTTGCCCAGTTGTCGGGCAATTTCGCTGCCGATGGATCCCGCAGCTCCTGTAACCAATATCCGTTTGCCGGCCAGTTGCTGTTGGATAGACAGATTGTTGATTTTGATGGGTTCCCGCTCAAGCAGATCTTCGATGCGTAATTTCTGGATCTGATTGGGTGTCAGTTCACCGTTGATTAACCGGTGCACCGGTGGCATGGTAAGCACATTGATGTTGCGCTCCAAACAGAGGTCTACAATATTCGCTTTCTTCTCTACAGGGATATTGTGGGTAGAGATAATAAGCTCATCTACTTTGCCCTGCACGATGAGTTGATCGAAATAATCAGTGTGGTAAATCTGTACACCGTCGATGATCTTGCCGACTTTATGCAAGTTGTCGTCAATGAATCCAACGACAACATTCTCGGCGTGATGGTCGTGATCAAGCGTACGTTTGGCGGCAATGCCTAAGTCACCCGCACCGTATATCACGGTCTGCTTGCGCGTGGATTTGAGGTTCTTGATGTAAAGGAAAAAGAGCTTTACCGTGGAGCGGTAAGTGATCAGCAGCAGGAATCCCATCAAGCCGTAGGCAATCAGCAAACTGTTGGACATCAATGGCGGGCGATTGAGCGCAATCAGGATGGTGTTGATCAGGAACAAGCCGGCGATGCTCAACGATACAGACGAAAGAATGCGTACCGAATCCAACGCACTGGTATAACGTACGATGCCCGCATACATTTTTAACCGATAGAATACCAACGCACTTACGGCGAGTACCACGAGCAGTGTCCGGCTGAAATCGGTGGAATTGATGGCGTCGTATGCAAAACGGTTTAATAACAGGTAGGCAAAGAATAGTGCTATCGCACTGCAGCCCAAGTCTAGCGTGAAGATAATCCAGCGGGGGACGATATTGAATCTGTCAAACATCCAGTGTGATTAACGTGCAGCGTTACTTATATCGCTATACTATAAATGCGCTTCAAATATAGGTATTTTCTATTATCAAACAAGAGTGAATATATTTTAAGTCATTCTTGCCAAGCAAGTTGGACGTTTAACTTCGTCTATCTCTGTACAATTAACGTCCAATTTATTAAAAGTTTGATTATTTTCGCATGATGAACCCTAATTTAATGACAAAGCGAGCGCATCATGAGTGAGCTATCGAAGTTGGCGCGTCAGGCATTGCTGCAACCGCAAGAGGCAATGCTTGAAACAGGGAAGAAAAAAGACAGCCTGTATATTGGTATACCCAAGGAAATCAGTTTTCAGGAGAACCGCGTTCCACTGACGCCGCTTTCTGTTGCGCTGTTGGTGGAATATGGCCATGAAGTGGTGCTGGAAAGCGGGGCTGGAGACGCGGCTAACTTTCTGGACCATCATTACAGCGAGCAGGGCGCGCGTATTGTGCATGACAAAGCGGAAGTTTATAGAGCAGACATCATTATTAAGATAGCGCCACCCACCCTTGAAGAGGTTGACATGATGCGGAGCGGCCAGGTGTTGCTATCCTCGCAGCAACCGTCGCTGATGAGCATCGATCTGCTTCATGCCCTGATGAAAAAGAAGGTGACGGCACTTTCGTACGAGTATTTGCGCGACGAGGGCAATACCTTGACCGTGGTACGTGCGATGAGCGAAATTGTAGGTGCCACCTCTGTATTGATTGCAGCTGAATACCTGAGCAATGTATTCGATGGGAAAGGGTTGATGCTAGGTGGGGTTACCGGGGTGCCACCCACGGAGATGGTCATTCTTGGCGCCGGTACGGTAGGTGAGTTTGCCGCCCGTACGGCCATTGCATTGGGGGCACAGGTGAAAGTGTTTGATAGTTCGGTATACCGTTTGCGCCGCTTACAGAATAACGTGGGGAGCCGTGTGTTTACGTCCGTGATTCAACCTATTGTGCTTCGCAAGGCGGTCATCGGTTGCGACGTGGTGATTGGAGCTATCCGTGCCACCCATGGCCGTAGCCCGTGTATCATCAGTGAGGAAACAGTATCGCGGATGAAACCCAATTCCGTGCTGATCGATATCAGTATCGATCAGGGTGGCTGTTTCGAGACATCCGAAATCACCAATCATGAATCACCTGTATTCCGCAAGTATGAAGTGATTCATTACTGTGTACCCAATGTGGCATCGCGCGTGGCGCGGACCGCCACCTATGCGCTCACCAACATTTTCACGCCGATATTGATAGACATCGGCGAGATGGGGGGCATCATGAACCTTATTTGGGCAAAGCCGGGCGTGCGAAATGCCATCTACCTCTACCAGGGGCACCTTACAAATAAGGACATGGCCAATAAATTTAACTTGACACCCAAGGATCTCGACCTATTGGTCGTATCCAACCACTAAATGAAAGCCCATGCAATATGTAAAATGGATTTGTTGCGTAGCCTTGTTAACGATGGGTACACGGGTTGCATATAGCCAAAAAGAACTGGCGTTGTACGACATGGAAGTGCCCAATAGCAAAGCCTTTTCGATGGACTATGTGCAAACAACCGACGATAACGGCATTACGCGCGTAACGGGCGTAACCAACCCTACGCTGATAGCCTATTTCCCGCCCGAAGGGGTAGTCAATACCGGTAAGGCCGTCATTATCTGCCCCGGGGGCGGATATGCCATATTGGCCATTTCCCATGAAGGGCTAGATGTGGCGCGGCTGCTGGCAGCACAAGGCATCAGCGCATTTGTGCTCAAGTATCGGCTGCCAAAAGACGAGATCATGGTAGATAAGCGCATCGGCCCCTTGCAGGATGCGCAGCGGGCCATCCAATTGGTGCGCGAGCGGGCTTCCGAATGGGGGATATCCGAAAATCAGATCGGTATCGCCGGCTTTTCGGCCGGCGGGCATTTGGCCGCTACGTTATCTACCCATTATAAAGATGCGGTTATCGCTAATCCGAAACACACCTCCCTACGCCCCGATTTCTCTTTGCTGGTCTATCCGGTTATCAGCATGCAAGCGCAGCTGACCCACGGCGGTTCGAGAAAAAACCTGTTGGGCGACCACCCCTCCCAAGATGATATTGTACTGTTTTCAAACGAAGGGCAGGTGACTGCCGATACCCCGCCGGCTTTTCTGGTCCATGCTGAAGACGACACTGCCGTGCCGATTGCCAATAGTGAGGCGTATGTGGCGGCGCTCAGAAAACACGTTGTTGCCGCCAAGCTCCTCACATATCCCGAAGGGGGGCATGGGTTCGGGCTTAATAATAAAACCACTGCAGACAAGTGGTTTGACCACTTCCTGGATTGGTTGGCTGATCGCTGATGCGCTAATTTCGCACCATGCAACAATTCGTGCGTACCCGTATTGCCCCCACACCCAGCGGTTATTTACATTTGGGCAACGTGCTATCGTTCGCAATTACGGCGGTGTTGGCAAGGCAATCCGGCGCCCTAACGATGCTACGCATCGATGATCTGGACCGGGAGAGGGTGCGGCCGGCATATGTGGCAGACATCTTTGATACCTTAACATACCTCGATATACCGTGGGATGAGGGGCCGATGGACTATGCGGCGTACGAATCGATCTATTCGCAGGTACATCGCCTCGGATTGTACCACGATGCATTAGGTTATTTGCGCGTACAGGGGGCGGTTTTCGCTTGCGATTGTTCGCGTACGATGCTGCTGCGCAACCATCCTGCCGGCGTATATACCGGGAGATGCAAACACCGCGGCCTGCCATTGGATGGTGAAGGGTGTTGCTGGCGTATCGATACGGAAAAAGCCGCTCTTCCGCCGCACATGCGCTATTTCATCGTGCGGAAGAAAGACGGCATGCCGGCCTATCAATTGACTTCAGTGGTAGACGATAAACACTTCGGGTTGGATTTGATCGTGCGGGGACATGATTTGTGGGAATCGACGATGGCACAGCGCTTTCTCGCCGACTTGATGGGGTATGACCAGTTTGGTGGAGCATCATTCGTACATCATGCCTTGTTGAAAACGGGGGCGGGCGAAAAATTGTCCAAATCGGCCGGTGCAACTTCCGTACACTATTTACGGGGTAGCGGCTGCTCAAGCACGGATATCTACCGTATGGTAGGTGAAATGGCAGGCTTGCGGCAACCGATTTCCACTTGGATGGATTTGGAACCCTTAATACCCGTATTTATCCTTCCAGTTGGACCGTAGCTTCTCCCGAAGTTTCTCTTCGGCGGGGTTTTTGCCCGGGTCGTATAGCTTGGTGCCACTCAATCCTTCCGGCATGAATTCCTGGCTGATAAAGTTCCCTTCATACGCGTGTGCATACAGGTAGTCTTTGCCGTAATCCAATTGCTTCATTAGCTTGGTAGGAGCGTTACGTATGGGTAATGGAACCGGTAGATCTCCGGTTTTGCGCACCAATGCCTGCGCTTTGTTGATGGCTTCGTAAGATGCGTTGCTCTTGGCCGATGAAGCTAAGTAGGTGACTGTTTGTGAAAGGATGATACGGGATTCGGGCCAACCGATGACGTTAACGGCCTGGAAGCAGTTGTTGGCGAGCAATAGTGCATTGGGGTTGGCGTTGCCGATGTCCTCCGAAGCAAGGATAAGCAGCCGGCGGGCGATGAATAACGGATCTTCCCCACCTTCGATCATGCGGGCTAGCCAGTACACTGCGGCGTTGGGGTCACTACCGCGGATCGATTTGATGAAAGCCGATATGATGTCATAGTGCTGCTCGCCTGTTTTGTCGTAACGCGCCAAATTCTGCTGCACCTGCTTAAGTACGAAATCATTGGTTATCTCGAGGGGGTGGCCAGCGGCCGAATTGATGACCAACTCGAGGATATTAAGTAGTTTGCGGGCATCACCGCCCGACAGGCGAAGCAGGGCTCCGTGTTCTTTGATGGACACGGGCAAGCCGCGGAGGTAGTCGTCTTCTTTCAGCGCTTTCTCAATGATACTGATCAGTTCTGCTTCGGTAAGGTGCTCGAGCACATATACCTGGCAACGCGAAAGCAGGGCGGAGATGACTTCGAAGGAGGGGTTCTCTGTAGTCGCGCCGATCAACGTTACCAACCCGCGTTCTACCGCCCCTAAGAGCGAATCTTGCTGCGACTTTGAAAACCGGTGGATCTCATCAATGAAAAGGATAGGCTGCTCCTGCTGGAAATTGCGAAGCTGCGTAGCCTTATCGATAACCTCGCGTACATCTTTCACTCCCGAGTTGATAGCGCTGAGGCTGAAGAACGGTCGACTTAGTTGGGCGGAAATGATGGATGCCAATGTGGTTTTGCCCACCCCCGGTGGCCCCCATAAAATCATAGACGGTATGTTTTGCTGTTGGATGGCTTGATAGAGCACGGCTCCTTCG
>NZ_JBMQOC010000072.1:0-64604 GCF_053550995.1 Parapedobacter sp. | reverse complement strand
TTCGGCTCCAATACGAAGCCGGCCTTCGGGATTTCGAAGTGTACGATCTCGTTGTGTTGCTTCGCATCGAGCACGCGGTCTTTGTAGGTGGCCAGGTACTTGCCCAAGTGTACATCATACGAATTCGTACCCAGGCATTCCCTGCGGAAAGGCTCGATAACGATGGAGCCGCTTTCCAGCTCCTCCAAAATGCGTTTGTCGGATAAAATCATTTCTTAACTAAGCTCGGGGCAAAAATACACTAATCAATCAGATTTTTAACGAACCGGTGGTAAATAACTATTTTTAAATAGCTATTTTTGACGCTATGGCATTGGCATATTTACGGGAATTGGACAATAACGTCCGGTTTGCCATTTGGCGTATCGAAGAATCGGCCGAAGACCTGATCAGCCGGATCCAGTTAGACGATCGCGAACGGGCTATCCTAAGCCGATTGAACAAGGGTAAACGAACGTTGCACTGGCTGGCCACGCGCGTCCTATTGCGAACGATGTTGGACACATCGGGGTTCATCGACTGCCCGTCGGATGAAAACGGCAAACCCTATCTGGTGAATTTCCCACAGCGTATTTCGCTGACGCACTCGTTCGATTATGCCGCCGTGATGATGAGTGACAACGGCGAAGTGGGTATCGATTTGGAGCTGGTGAAGCCGAAGATCGTCCGTATTGCCGACAAGTTTATGAAAGCTGAGGAGGTAGTAGCCATTGGCCGGGAGCACGTGGAGAAGCTCTACGCCTGTTGGTGTGCCAAGGAAGCGGTGTATAAACTGCAGGGCAACAAAGGCGTCTCTTTTAAAGACAACATGACCATACGGCCTTTCGAGTTCCAAGACCAAGGGATTTTGTTCCTGGAGCTGGATGCCCCGCACCGCAAGGAACAGTTCAAGGTATACTATGAAAAATTCCAGGAATATATGCTTGGTTACGTGATGGAAGGAGGGTTGGATTAAACGATGCTGAAAAGAGATTCATTAACGGCGATGATGCAGCAATTGAGCCACACGCTGGCCAAGGTGAAGCGCCTCATTTTGGAAGAAGAACATAAGGAGGCACTTTCGACGCTGGAAGGGGTATTGGGTGAGTATTTCGGAACGTCAATCACCGATTTGCTGGAAACACCGGCGAATGTTTTCCGCCAACATCTGGATCGGGCGGGCTTTCTGCCCGAGGAGCTGAGTTTACTGGCCGATTTTTTGGATACTTTGGCGGATACCTGCGAGCGACGTGTCGACCGGGACAGAATTTGGGAAAAGGTGTTGCTTATTTACGATGTGCTGGAGCAGGAACACAAGGTTGTATCGTTTGCCCATATTGCGCGGAGGGCGGCGATCGATGCCGCTAGCGACCGTTCATTGTAACCACCGGTTTTTATGTATGGTTAAGAGCTGGATAAGACTATGCCGCCGCCCGTCTTTCATATAGAGGGTTCCATGTACACCCACCTTGTTGGCCGTTACGGGTTTGCCGGATAGTTCGAGTAAATCCATGGTTTGCAGGTAGGGCGCCAAACCGGCCGGCAAACCAGGTTGCGTTAGCCTGTCGAAGTTGACCCGGAGGTACAGTAGTTCGTTACTTCGGTTGGATGGGGTAGGGAGAGGGTGTGGCCCCCGGGCCGTATGGAACTGTACATAGCCCGAAGGCAATGTGCTGACCCCTAGTCGAAATAGCGGCAATGCATTGCGATTGATGGTATGGGTAGATGTGTCCAGTACTCCTTGTGCCTGCAGGTAATCGGTAAGCCCCGTACGGGCAAGTACGGAACAGTAAATCTCGGGTACGGATTTATTCACCACTCTTTGGATCTCCACAAGTTCGAAATTATCGTCGTATTCAAATTCCACTATCGTGTCCTGCTGAGTAACGGTACCTTTCCATTCCATGATAATGGGGCCTTTGGAATACCCAAGCAAACGATCACCGTGCAGGGTATAGCCGCCAAAATCCCATTGCCGGCCCGAAATAAAAGCCGCTGGTCTCTCCTGAATCCATAAACTGACCGCATTGGAATCGGCGAAGTGAGGCGTTTTTTCCTGTCGGTCAGGTAGGTAATCCGTTTCAAAGGAACCGTTAAAGGCTATCGAACCCTTTCTGAAGTCGATGGAAAATCGGTGTGTGCCGCTGCCACTTACTTGCCCACTATCGTATATGATTTCACTGAAGTCGCTTTTGCTAACGGCAACCTGCCCACCCTGTTGCTGCAGTACATTTGCCAGTATCTCCGTTAGCGCGGTAAGGTCTGCTCGTGGCACGGTGGGTGACAGCGCAAACAAAGCACGTGTCGATTGGACGACGACCAAGGCGCGTGCAGACCGTGCAATGGTGCCATGTTTACTACTGCTGATTTCCATGCCAAGTTTTTCGCGGAGCCATTTGGTAAACGCTGTTGAATCATCGACTACCAACGAGCCGAAGTGGACGCTCGGGAACTGGCTGGCGAGCGCATGTTCCACCTGATAGAGGAAGATATTGGCAGGGATCCGTATGCCTAGCTGTTTCCAGGCCTTCAGGCTGAATTCGGCCGGTGCCTGTGCCATCGTATCACGGTCTGCAGCGCCATTCCACAGGGCGTTCCAGGCGATATCCCGGATCAGTCCATCCACATGGACGCGGACCACGGAGGTGGCATTGCGCGGAATCGGTGTTTGGCCAGCCCGGTATTGCCGATAGCTCCAATAACCCCAGCAGGTGGCTGCGGCCAGCAGGATGAAGCCCAGGGCCGCAAAGAGTAAGCGCTTGGCGACGGTCATGCAGGGTAGATTAGCCGAGCAACTCCCTTACCTGTTGGGAGGCCCGTTGGTTGTCGACCTTGTCGATGATGTGCCTGATGGTGCCCTCCTCGTCGATAATAAAGGTAGTGCGTAGCGTACCCATGTATTTCCTCCCGAAGAGTGTCTTTTGGGCCCATACACCATAATCGTTGACAATGCGTTTGTCGGTGTCTACCAGCAGGTGGAAAGGTAAATCGTATTTGTTGGCGAAATTGCGGTGTGAACGTTCCGAGTTGACGCTGACGCCGATGACCTCAAAGCCTTCCGCTTGCAGCGATTGGTAGTTGTCGCGGTAGTTGCACGCTTCGGTGGTACAGCCCGGTGTGTTGTCTTTCGGGTAAAAATAAAGGATGACCTTCTTCCCCTTGAAATCGCCCAACGACACGGTGTTGCCATGTTGGTCTATCGCTGTGATTGCCGGGGCCTTGTCGCCCGCCTTCAGTTTTGCCATATCTTACGGTTTTTGATGTGTTATTTTAAAAATGAGGCTTCGTAGACCTGTTTGTTATCTTTCCAGTCGACCACTTCCAGCCGGAATTGGTGCTTGCCGGACGGTAGGCTGGGCTCGAACGTATGCCATAGGGAACGCGATTTTGGGTCATATTCCATCAATACCCAATGATCATCAATATAGCCATTGAACGCTTGAACACCTGAGAGATTATCGGAAATTTTCACGTTGATGCTGCGTACTGCGCCCATATCTTTGCCCGGGCTTATGTTCTGCGGTTGGATGGTGGGCGGTACGGTATCCACGGCAATATGGAAACTGCCAAAAGAGCGGGTTTTGGTGCGTACCCAGCCATCATCGAAGTTGCCGCCGTGCGAGTTCCCCCGATCATCCACAATAATCGCCTTGGGTTTCAGGGCATCGGTCAGCGTGCTGTCCGGTTTGATTTTGAGCTCATAACTTTCGAAGAGTGGGATGAAGCGATTATGCACATGCTGCACCATCGAGTATCCATCTTTCGGACGGGCTCCCTGATGGTATTTGAAATGCAGATGGTCGTACAGGGCCCCTTTGGGCATGACGATTTCGATATGGTCGGCGGCGAAATGGTTTTCGCGGTCGTACTGGAACATTGCTGTACCGGTAGTGCGTTGTCGCTCTGGTAGGTAGGATGGGTCGTTTTTTACCTTCAGCATGTGGGTACTGGTGTTGCCGTGTGCATCGCGTACCCGATAGGTTAGCGTGTGCTCGAGTTGGTCGGTGAGGGTGATACTGCCATCGCCTTCGAGGAAATGGAAAATCGCTATGGGGTTATTGGGGTCTTTGAAGCTCTTTTGTACCCTTGTCCTTTTCAGGATGTAATAGGGGTAATCGATATAGGAGTGGATAGCCCGCGAGGTTGCAAACGACAATTCTTCGAAAAGGACGGTGCTGATAGGCTTATTGTCCAAGAAAAGTTCGATGGAATATACACCATTATTGAAGGTTGTGCCGTTATGCCGATCGGTGGTGTTGATGCCGATGCCAAACCGGCCATTTACCCGTACGGTCTGTTTATCGGTCAATGGGAGGTGCCGTCTTGGCGTATGTTCGCTGAAAGGCTGGTCCGCGAGGTCGTACACCGTAATGCCACGGATTGTGGGGGGGATGTTATCGGGGAACTGCAACCCGAAAAGCTGCGGATTGAGGGGAGCCTCGGTTTCGGTATCGCGTAATTCGAAATGGAGGTGCGGCCCTTGGGAGCTCCCTGAGTTGCCCGACAGTCCGATCCGGTCCCCTTTTTCCAGCCATACGGTTGTTGAGTCCAGCGGAACGTCGACGTCAAAACGCTCCAGTTCATATTGCTTTGCTTTTACGATGGCCGTAAGCTGGGGAGTAAACTCCTGCATATGCAGATACACGCTGGTGTACCCATTGGGGTGGTTGATGTATACTGAATTGCCCCCGCCGCCCACCTGCACACGTATACGCGATACGTAGCCCTCTGCTACCGCAAAGATGGGTAGACCTACCCGTTGCAAGGTTCGGTAATCGTCGCCGGCGTGGAAATGCGTGGAACGCAATTCACCGAAAGTGCCCGACGCCTGCGGAGCGATGGCCAATGGGCTCCGGAAGTACCCAATGGGGTAATCGCGTGTTTTGATGACAGCGGGCTGTGCCTCCGCCACGAGGGTCGAGAATAAGCTTATCCAGAAACAGAACGCCTTTATATACATATACGATGGTTATTTCACATGAAAATGGAACATCCGTTGGTCGGCGATGAAACCTTCGAGGTAGTCACCGATGGCTACCGGGCCCACACCTGCCGGGGTACCCGTGAAAATAAGATCACCCTTGCGCAAGGTGATATACTGCGATACGAATACCAGGATATCCTCAAATGAGAAAATCAATTCGGCGGTGTTGCCCTGTTGTACCGTCTCCCCATTTTTATCCAACCGGAAAGCGAGGTTACGCAGGTCGCCGAACGTATCTTTGGGAACCAATGCGCTGATCGGTGCCGAGCCATCAAAGGCCTTGGCGAGCTCCCAAGGCAATGACTTTTCCTTGTGTTGCTGTTGGATATCCCGTGCCGTGAAATCAATCCCCAAACCAACGGAATCGTAATAGGTATGAGCAAATTTCGCGCCGATGTGCTTTCCTTCTTTACAGATGCGAAGAACGACTTCCACTTCATGGTGGACGTTTTTGGAAAAAGCCGGGTAATAGAAATCACGATTGTCTTTCAATAGTGTCGTATCGGGTTTGAGAAAGATTACGGGTTGCTCCGGCACCGGGTTGTGTAATTCTTTGGCATGTTCTGTATAATTGCGGCCGATGGCGATAATCTTCATTTTGTATGATGTTTGGGGCAAACTTAGCTAAATTCCACTGCAATTCGGGAAAATGCCCACGGTGATTTCGCTTGCAACTAAATCAATTATTACATACCTTAGCCCCGTTTTCGCGCACGGTTGGGAGGCCGAACAAACCAAAGAAAAAAACAAACAAATAAGATTGTTTACCTGTTAAAACATTCATAAACATGTCAATATATATTGTTTCTCGGTCAGCTAAAATATTTTAGCTTATAACGGTCCGGTCGGGTTGAACCGATAAAGTGCAATTGATAGTATTCCACTGGCGTGCGGTATAGCGAGGAAACACGTCAATAGTAAGCCAACATGAATAAAGAACCAACAAATGAATGATGTACCAATAACACAAAATGATGAACCAACAATTAACTAAAACATGTAGTGGGAGAATGCGGTTGACATTCCTTTCGCTAGCCGCCGCATTGCTGGCGGGGCCCGCGGTTGCGGGAAATGGGCTTACGGCACGACATACGGTCGCCCCGGTTGTACAACAAACCGTCACCGGTACGGTCACGAACGCAACGGATAACATGCCGTTGACGGGCGTGTCTGTTGCCGTAAAAGGCACCTCTCGTGGCGCTGCAACCAATGATGCGGGGCAATACACGATTTCTGCCGAGGCGGGCGAAACCCTGGTGTTTTCCTTTTTGGGTTATACCCCCCAAGAAATCGTGGTGGGGCAGGCAGCTACCATCAATGTGCAATTGGAAGAAGATGCAGAGAGTTTGGAGGAAGTGGTGGTTGTCGGATATGGTACGCAGCGGAAGTCGGACTTAACGGGATCGGTAGGCGTGTTGTCGGCGGAAGACCTGCTGCAGGCTCCCGTTAACAATGCATTGCAAGGCATGAAGGGGCGTGTTGCGGGCGTTAACGTATTCCTGAATTCGGGTTCCCCGTCGGGGAGTCCACGCATCCTGATCAGGGGGCTGGGTACCATCAACTCCTCTTCCAACCCGTTGTTTGTCGTTGACGGGGTAGCGATGGAGAGTATCCAATTCCTCAACCCCAATGATATCGAGCGGATGGAAATCTTGAAAGACGCATCCTCGACAGCTATCTACGGTGCGCGGGGAGCAAACGGTGTTATCTTGGTTACGACCAAACGGGGTGCGAAAGTTGGCGGTACGGTGGTGAGCTACGACGGTTTCCTGAACGTAGGTACCCTGCCGCGCAAGATCGACGTCCTTAATTCGGCCGAATGGTTGGAAGTGATTGAACGCGGTTTTGCCAATCATTCCAAATACAGTACGGGTACTATTCCAACGCTTACCCGGGATGATCCGAGGCTCTTTGATGCAGAGGGAAACCCCTTGTACGATACCGATTGGCAAGAGGAGGCGACACGCACGGCGGTGTCACACAACCATCAGTTTGCCGTGCAAACCAAGGCAGATAACTCATCATTCGGTGCGTTTATCAATTATGCTAATATGCAGGGGATTATGCTCCGTAACGATGTGCAACGTATCAATGGTAAGATTGCTTACGATGCGCAGCCGAAAGATTGGTTGTCATTAGGCGTTAATTTGCTGGCAAACTACACCAAGGAGAACGAATTTGAAGAAGGTGGGGGGCACCAGATGCCCCGGCGATCGATGCTTGAGATGGTGCCGATCTTTCCGGTGAAGTTTCCCGACGGGACCTGGTCAAACAGTAGCATGATTACCGACCCATTTGGCTTGGAGGCCATCCCGAACCCCGTACATGTGCTCGAAACGCAGGATCGTCTCCGTAAGCGGCAACAACTGTTTGGAAATGCTTACTTAACTTTCCATATCCTGCCCGGATTGGACCTACGTACACAATTCGGTTTTGATAAACATGACACCAATATCCAGGAATACAGCCCCACTGATTTGATTAACATTTCACAACCATTGGGCCGTGCTTACCTCGAGAACCAACGGTCTTTTTACTGGCAGGAGGAAACCTACCTGAATTACAATAAAGAGATGGGAGACCACCGTATCAATTCCGTACTGGGATTAAGCTGGCAGCAACGTATCTATGAGAATAACTGGGTTTCTGCCGAGGGTTTTGCGGACGACTTTTTCCGCTTCAACGCTATCCAATCGGCCAGCCAACCGGGAGCCCCGGGGTCGTCGTATGATAAATGGGCAATGAACTCTTATTTTTTGCGCGGCAGCTACAGTTACAAAGATCGTTACTTGGTGACCGTGACGGGCCGGATCGACGGTTCTTCCCGGTTCGGTGAGAACAATAAATATGGCATCTTTCCGTCGGCTGGTTTAGGCTGGGTATTGTCAGAAGAGTCATTCCTAAGCGATGTGCAGGCCCTGGATGAGCTTAAAATCCGTTCGAGCTATGGTATAACCGGTAATACCGAAATCCCGACTTATCAATCGCTCGGAACGATTTCCACCGGGACAACACTCATCAACGGGAGCCGGGTGTCACAGAGCTACGTCAACCGCTTGCCGAACCCGAATTTGGAATGGGAAAAGACAAACCAATTCGACGTTGGCTTCGATCTGGCGATGTATAACCGCCGTCTAACCGTGGCATTCGATTATTACTACAAGCTTACGACAGACCTGCTGCTCGATAAGCCGGTGCCTTACTCTACGGGTTTCACCGGCGTACGGGACAACATCGGATCGGTATCCAACCGTGGTGTAGAAGTGCTGTTGAGTGGTATGCCCATAGCAAATGATGTATTTAATTGGCAATCCACACTCAATTTCAGCTTCAACAAGAATCGCATCGAGGAATTGGGCGAGAATGATGAGGATATCTTCCCGGGCCCTAATTGGGTTTCGGGAAGCCAAACCATCCTGCGCGTAGGGGAGCCCCTGAGTTCGTATTGGGGCTACCGCCGCCTAGGGACTTGGGGTACTGACGAGGCCGATGAACCCGCCGCGGTTGGTGCTATTCCGGGCGTTGCCAAGCGCAGTACGGAACGGACCATCATCGGAAATGGCCTGCCTGACTGGGTAGGTAGCTTCGTGAATAACTTTAGCTACAAGAACTTCGACCTTACCGTCGATCTCCAGTTCGTTTGGGGTGTGGATATCCTGCAGCAGTTCACGCATTCCATGGAAGATCGGACCGGATTGTCAAATGGCTTGGCTACAACCTTGTATGACAGCTGGACGGAAACGAATCAAAATACGATGGTTCAACAGATTCGAAACGGTGCTTATTCTGGCCAGAACAGCGAAGTAGACGACCATTGGGTGGCCGACGGCTCGTATCTGCGCGGAAACCTCATCTCGCTTGGCTACAATTTCGGCAGCGTGTCATTGAATAAGATGAACCTGAAAGGCCTGCGGGTGTATGCCAGCGTACAGAACGCGTTCCTGATCGATTCCAAGGAATTCAAAGGGTATGATCCGGAAGCGACGTCGTGGGGCGGTAATCAATGGGGGCAGAATATTTTCTTCTTCCAATACCCAAACCCACGCACCTTTACGATAGGCACCAGTTTCCAATTCTAACCTACAAAACGATTGAAGATGAAAAAGTTAATAGCAATTATAGTTACCGCGGGAGTACTGGCGACCTCCTGCTCGGAATTCTTGACCGAAGAGCCGAAGGATGAAATCGCGCCGAGCCAGTTTTTCAAAAATTCGGAGCATGCCTATAATGCGGTGAACGCGTTATACCGGTCGGGTGCGCCATCGTTGTTTGGCGCTAGCGTTTACGCGGGGTCGAGGTTGATGTTCGGGCCTTACATGTCGGGGTTGGTAGACAATGATTACAAGGGACAGGAAGTGCACGTGCAACATGCCCAAGAACTGACGTTGAATAGTGTGAACATGTCGGGTTACCTCGGTGGGTTTTGGCGCGATATGTATTTGGGCATTTCCCGTGCAAACAATGCCATCAAGTATATTCCAACGACACCGGGGTTATCTGAACCCGAAGCCAATAAATTACTTGCGGAAGCCCGTTATTTCAGGGCGATGAATTATTATTACCTCGTTCGCTTTTTCGGCGGCGTACCCCTCATCACGGAGCCTTATGAAGGGTTGGAGAACCTGTATGTTGAACGTGCTCCCGTAGCGGATGTATACGCGCTTATTGTGGAGGACCTCACGTTTGCCGCTCAAGACGGCGTGCTTTCGGAATCGACGATGAGTGGTAACGGAAACCGGATCACGCAGGGCGCGGCACAATCGATGCTAGCGGAGGCATATCTCACGATGAGCGGATACCCGCTACAGGCCGACCGGTATGCGGATGCTGCGCAAGCGGCCCGCAGTATCATATCCAGCGGTGTGTACAGCCTTACCCAGCATGGAAGAAATGCACAAGGTGAAGTAGTCCCGGCCAACAGTGCCTATAATAAAGCGCGGATTGCGGATAACCTTCCCAACGAGCAGATCTATTATTACGAGTATGAAGTAGGTATTTCCAATTCGGGCTATACGCAGTATGCCTTCCCGGTAAGCATGGCACCGGAATTGGCATACGCCATTTTCAATAACGCTTATCGGCCTACGGCTGATTTGTTACAGGCCTATGATGCTGACGAAGACTTGCGTATCCAGGAAAAGCAATACTTCCATTCGTCGCTGACGAGGGCCAACGGCACGGTAGCCCACTTCGATACGGCACCGTACGTTTGGTTTGATGAGGAGGCTTCGTTAGAGACTGCTACATCCGGTAAGGACCTGCCGATCATGACGTATGCCAATGTTTTATTGGTAGCTGCTGAGGCGATTGCCCAATCAGAAGGCGTTACCACCGAAGCCATTGACTATCTGGCACAGGTAAGAAGCCGGGCTTATTGGAAGCAAACAATGGCGGAAGTTAAAGCGGATCTGGCTGGTCTGAGCCCGCAGCAGTTTATAGAGGAAGTGTGGAAGGAGCGTTTGCGCGAATTGATCTTTGAGTTCCACGTGTGGTCGGATATCCAGCGTACGCGGCAATTCCCCGTAACCGGTGCGGATGGCCGGATCGATTTTGTCGACGTTGTTGGTCACCAGAATAGTTTTGGCGCTACGTATAGTGAAGATAACCTGTTATTTCCTATTCCGGATGATGAATTACAGCGGAACCCTTCGTTGGATCCAAACCCCGGATACGGTAATTAATCGTTAACTGCCAGCAAGTTGTTACATAACTTGTTGGCAATTTTATTATATTAGCAGCGTACGCTTTGTTATGTGCAAGACGTGCGGAAACAGAAAAAGCTAAAACAATTTTATTTACATGTTCAATGGGCCAAGCATGATTCGTTTGATGATGAAAGGTCCCGTCCCGTCTAGGCGGGTAGGTATTGACAACTAAAAGGTAAAAACAAACAGATGAAAAAAAGTAATCAAGCAAAGGCAGGTGCCACGCGAAGGGATTTTCTCAAAACCGGAGCAGCGGCGGCCGCGGGCTTCATGGTGGTACCCCGCCATGTACTGGGCGGCGCGGGTTTTACGGCGCCCAGCGACAAATTGGTGGTAGCAGGCATTGGTGTAGGAGGTAAGGGAAATTCCGACCTCCGTAATTTTCATGAGAGTGGTAAGGCAGAGATTGCCTTCCTTTGTGATGTGGATGACCGCCGCGCAGCGGATTCGGTGAAACGATTCCCAAAAGCCAAATATTACAAAGATTACCGGGAGATGCTCGATAAGGAACACCGCAACATGGATGCTGTGTCCGTATCGACCCCCGATCATAACCACGCCATACAGGCATTGGCCGCCATGCAATTGGGAAAACATGTGTATGTCCAGAAACCGCTTACACACGACGTGTTTGAAGCGCGTGCGCTGACGCAGGCAGCAAAAAAATATAAGGTAGTGACCCAGATGGGTAACCAAGGAGCATCTGGCGATGGTGTCCGTATCATGCGCGAATGGTTTGATGCTGGACTGATTGGCGACGTGCATACCATCTATACCTGGACAGACCGGCCGGTGTGGCCGCAAGGTATCCAATGGCCGGCGCAGAAAGCGGAGGTGCCCAAGGAACTTGATTGGGATCTTTGGCTGGGTACGGCACCTTACAAAGATTATATCGATAAGTTGGTGCCGTTCAACTGGCGCGGTTGGTGGGATTACGGTACAGGTGCACTTGGCGATATGGGATGCCATATCATGGAAGCACCTTTCAGTATCCTGGGACTCCAATATGTGAAAGACGTGCAGGCCAGTATTGGAACTGTCTATGTTGACGAGTTCAAGCGCGGTTATTTCCCCGAGAGCTGTCCGCCGTCGAGCTACGCCGTGCTTACTTTCCCGAAATCTGAAAAGACAGTGGGGGATGTGAAGATCCATTGGATGGACGGCGGCATACAACCGCAACGCCCGGAAGAATTGGGGCCGAATGAGGTCTTTGGCGATGGTGGCAACGGTATTCTCTTCGTGGGTACGAAAGGCAAGATGATGGCAGGCTGCTATGCTGAAAATCCTCGGTTATTGCCTACTTCGTTGACCGAACAGCATAAGTTGCCGGTTAAGTACGAACGGGTGCCGAATGGATCGGGGGGCCACTATGCACAATGGGTAGAAGCTTGTATCGCGGGCCCCGGCAACAAGGAAGTAAGTTCGCCGTTCTCCATTGCGGGTCCGCTAACGGAAGCATTACTCATGGCCAATTTGGCTATCCGTGGTTCGGACTTACGTATTGACAATAAATATCCGGGAAGAAACCTAAAGTTGATTTGGGATAACGACAATATGAAGGTGACCAACTTCGACGAGGTTAACCAATTCGTGAAGCGGAAGTACCGCCAAGGTTGGGATTTGCCGACGGTTTGATAACTAGTACATTTTAAGCAAACGGGGTATGCCGACGGTGTGCCCCGTTTTTTTGTGTCTTAAGATGATCATTGCAATTAATTGCAAATTATTTAGACTTATTATAAACTAGTGTATATATTTGTTCCCGTAAAATAAATAGGCCGCGCAGTTCGCACCTGCACGGCCGGCCCACCAAGGGTGGTTGCTTTTAACATATTGGTATACATTCAAAAGCTATGCAAAATAGACAAATTTTGTTTGCAGTGGCAATTGGCACCTGTAAAATTATCGCTATTATGCCCAACCGGGCCTTCCGAAGACCTTTCCACAATTTTATCTCATCATTTCTAACACATTGACATTATGAAAGTTAAACACGTTGCCGCATTCACCGCATTGCTACCCGGAGTTTTAACATTGATTAACATTTGATATCCAGACAATGAAGTTAAGCAAACAATTAACGATCTTATTTTTATTAATCACCTTCGGTTTTTACCCGGGGTATACACAAGATGGCAAACATGTGGTGGTCACAGGAAGGATTACGACATCCAATGGATCGCCTGCGGGGCACGTATCCGTTCGCGTGAAGGGTACACCATTTGGTAGCCAAACGGACGATGCGGGCGTTTATCGGATTGAACTCGATAAAACAGGACCACTTACGGTGGAAATCAGCGCGCTGGGCACCGCCAACCAGTCGAAAACGATTACCGCCTATCCGGGTGAAACCCATACGCTGGACTTCAACATCGATATGACTAGCCAGCAGTTGGAGGAAGTGTTGGTCAGCGAAAGGCGTGGGAGTTATAATATCCTCGCACCATCCCCCACATTGCGATTGAATGCGCCGCTGATCGAGATTCCACAGAATGTGCAGGTGGTGTCAAACAAATCGCTTTCGGACCAACAGGTCATCAGCATGAGTGACGGGTTGATCAGGAACGTAAGCGGCGCTGTTCGACTGGAGCACTGGGGTAATCTTTATACAAATATCAGTATGCGAGGTACCCAGATACAGGCATTCCGGAATGGCTTTAACGTCGTGGCCTCCTATTGGGGGCCGCTCACGGAAGACATGAGTTTCGTTGATCATATCGAATTTGTGAAGGGTCCCGCCGGGTTTATGTTATCGAATGGCGACCCGTCGGGATCATATAACGTGGTAACGAAGAAGCCGACCGGGGAAACGAAGGGTGAGGCTACGCTTACGATAGGAGAGTACGACCTTTACCGCGCCACACTGGATTTGGATGGCAAACTTAACAAAGGCGGTACGTTATTATATCGCTTCAATGCGTCGGCACAGACCAAAGGGTCGCATCGCGCCAATGAATTTGACAACCGGTATGCAGTGGCACCAGTGATTTCCTATCAAGTGGATGCCAAAACGAAGATAACCGCCGAGTATACGTTGCAATATGCGAACATGTCCGACGTGGGCTCGTACTACGTATTCGGCCCTACGCCCGATGGATACGCCAGCCTTCCGCGCGACTTTACCATGATGCCAGTGGGCTTGGAACCGACGAATATCAAGGACCAGACTTTTCTGTTGAACTTCACGCACGATATCGATACCAACTGGCGATTGACGGCCCAGGGGTATTACCTGCTATATGACCAAGTGGGATCCTCGATGTGGCCTGCGTCTGAAATGACCGACGACGGTAAAATCATCCGGGGCGTGGGCGTGTGGGATGCGTTCAGCGAGACGAGCTTGGCGCAGGTATTCGTTAACGGTAAGCTTACGACGGGCCCCGTGAGACACCGTATCCTGATCGGTATCGATGTTGGCAAGAAGAACTACTTGGCCGACTGGGGGCAGTCGCACGCGCTGGATACCGCTAATGGTGGTGAATTCGACGTGCATAACCCCTACTTGGGTGTGCCGGTAAACGGTTATCCTTCTTTTGACCGTACCACTAGCCTGGAGGCGCGTGCGGCGCTGGCTGGCGGGGCGATGACCCAGCAATACAAAGGGATTTACCTGCAAGATGAACTGGGATTTTTTAATAACCAGCTACGGCTCACCCTGGCGGGACGCTTTACCTCGGTAAGCCAAAGTGCGTGGGGCGGTGCACCTGATAAGGCCAGCCACTTTACACCCCGGGTAGGGTTGAGCTGGAGTGTAAACAAGCATACGGCGCTTTATGCGCTCTATGACCAAGCATTCGTGCCCCAGTCGGGACGCATTTTTGATGGAGGAAAGGTAAGGCCCATCACCGGCAATAACCAAGAGCTTGGTTTGAAACGCAGTTGGGCGAACGGCGCGTGGAACACATCGGTTTCGGCATACCGTATCCTGAAAGAAAATGAATTGACGTCTGATCCGCTGCATAGTACCCCAACTGAAAGTTATAGCATCGTTCTTGGCCAGAAGGTAACGCGCGGTATCGAGTTTGATGTTCATGGGCGGTTAGCCCCGGGGCTCGACCTTATCGCTAATTATGCCTATACCGACGCTGAAGTAACTAAAGTGGCCGAAGGCGTTACCGACTATGAGGTTGGCGACGATCTCTTAGGCTACGTGGCGAATACGGCAAATAGCTGGTTATCCTATCGCATACAGCGTGGTACATTGCGGAACTTAGGAGCGGTGGCTGGGTTTACCTGGTTGTGGGACCGCAAAACAGATAACTGGGATACAAGTGATGTGCGGCTACCGGATTACTTCAAGATGGATGCCGGATTGTTTTGGGAGAATGACGACCTGCGCATCACGGCTAATCTTTTCAATGTATTGGATGACTACCTGTTTACTGGTTCGTACTATTCGTGGAACAATGCGTTTTACTGGCAATCTGAAATGCCACGCAATTTGCGGGTGAGTATCGGATATAAGTTTTGATTGTACGCAGGAATAGGTATGAAAAATAAAAGGGGCTTCAAAGCCCCTTTTTTGTTATGTCGCTGTCTACTTATATAGCGATCGACGTATCCATCACGAAATCTTCGTCGCGGAGATGCACGATTTCTGTGGCTTTTTCATAGTTGGTGGATTTCTTAGAGAAGAAATCATGTTGGGTGGTTTCCACACTGAGCCCGTTCAATACGATTGGATTTACACGTTTTACCTCGAACAGGGGCTCGAAGCCCAAGTTCATCAGCGCCTTATTTGCGTTGTAGCGTACGTATTCTTTTACTTCGGCGGTGAGGCCTACTTCGGTATAGATTTCTTCGGTATACTTGAGCTCATTTTCATACAGTTCGTTGAGCAGCTCCAACAGCTTTTCTTTTGTTTTTTCGGGGTGAGGCAGCGTTTTGTATACATCCTGCGCGAGGAGACCCACAAACACACCGTGGATGGATTCGTCGGCTACGATTTTTTTTATGATGTCTGCGCTGGCTACCATGTGGCCCTGTCCGCAAAGCCACAATGGAATGAAAAAACCACTGTAAAATAGGAAAGACTCTAGGAATACCGATGCACATAAACCCATGAACAGATCCTCCTTGCTGATGTCGGTATCGGCCAGTTTTCGGTAATGCTTGTCGATGGTTGATGCCTTAAACTGCAGGTATTTGTTGTTCTGTACCCATTGGAAGATGTCTTCGATATCGCGGGATGTGGCTACCGTGGTGAAGATGGTTGAGTACGACTTGGCATGGATGGCTTCCATCATACACATGTATGCCAGTACCGATTTGTTCTGTAGCGAATCGATATGGTCCATGATTTTGGGCATGCCCGTGTGGCTTTGTAGGGTGTCTAGTAAGGTCAGGCCTCCCAATGCTTTTTTATAACATTCCCGCATCTCGGGGGAAAGGGCTTTCCAACTGTCGATATCCTTGGAAGGAATGTATTCGGTGTCTATCCAGAATTGTTTGATGTTCTGTTCCCAGAACATCAGCGCGTAGTCATTTTCAGGGTCGTTCCAGTTGACGGCTTTATATTGTTTCATTTGCTTTCTGCTTTTTTGCTCTTTGCTCTTTGCTCTTTGCTCCTTGCTCTTTGTTCCTTGTTCCTTATTCCTTGCTCCTTGCCTGCAAGGCTACGCCGAGCACGATACACACTCATTGATTGATGACTTCCGCGTGCGTGTGTAGTACAACGATTTCAATCCTATTTTATGTCCATAGATATAGTATCTGGCCAAATCGCGGGTGTTATCTTTGGAGTTGGTGTGAAGGATGGTGGATATCCCCTGATCCACATGTCGTTGGATAACGGAAATCAACCGCAACACCTTCATCTGGTCCATGTCGTAAGCCGATTTGTAATAGAAGTAGTTATCATTGGTGAGGTAGGGCATGGGGTAATAGGTGGTGCTATCACCGTACTCCCGTACTTCAATGGTATCTACTATAGGCATCACCGAAGCGGTGGCGTTCATGATGTATGAGGTCGACTGGTTGGGAGCAATGGCGATACGGTAGGCGTGGTATATGCCGTGTTCCTGTACTTGTTGTTTTAATGCCTTCCAATCTTCCATTGAAGGAATATCGACACCTGCGAATAATTCGGTTACCTTGATGGTCGTGGGGAAATAGTCACGGGTAACGTATTTGTCGAAATATGACCCATCGGCATACGCTGTTTTCTCGAAACCCTCGAACGTTTGCTTCCGCTCACGGGCGATCTCCATGGATGCCTGCAGCGAATAATAGTTGACCATCATGAAAAAGACGTTGGCAAAGTCCAGTGCTTCCTCACTTTCGTACATGATGAAATTCTTCGCGAGGAAACCGTGAAGGTTCATCGCACCCAAGCCTACGCTGTGCAATTCGCGGTTGGCCTTTTGGATAGACGGCACCATAGCGATGTCGGTCACATCGGTGACCATAGTGAGGGCGCGCATCGCCGTTTTTACAGACTCCTTAATCCGCTTGTTATCCATTACGGTAGCGATGTTGAGTGAGCCCAGGTTACAGGAGATACCGTATCGGATGGTGTCTTCCTGTCCGTAGATATTGATGTCAGATACCTCGGATACCTGCATGATTTCTGTACAGAGATTGGAAAACTTGACTTTGCCGATACCGTTCAACGCATGTTGTTTATTGGCATTTTCTTTAAAGAAAATGTAGGGATAGCCACTCTCTTTCTGCGTTTGGGCTATTTTGACTAACAGGTGTCGGGCGTTGATTTTGCGTTTCTTAATTTTGGGGTTGGTAACCAGCTCATCATACATTTCGTCCATATCCAGATTGTCGAGGGGCTGGCCATATTCCTGCATCACGGTGTGCGGGTAGATCAAGTAGCACGGCTCGTCTTTGGTGGCCAGTTCCATGAATTTATCGGGCACGATGACGCCAATGGAGAGCGACTTGATGCGGACTTTCTCGTCTACATTGATTTTTTTGCAGTCAAGGAACTCCTCGATATCCGAGTGGAAGATGTTGAGATACACCGCTCCCGCTCCCGGCCTTTGACCCAATTGGTTGGCATAGGAGAAGGTGTCTTCGAGGATCTTCATGATAGGTAGTACACCGCCAGCACGGCCTTCCACACCTTTGATGGCTTCACCACGGGCGCGGATTTTCGAAATATTGAAAGACACACCGCCACCGATTGAAGACAGTTTCATCGCTGAGTCTACCGCATAACCTATTCCATTGAGGTTGTCGCCGATTTCATCGAGGAAGCATGATACTAACTCCCCCGAGCGTTTTTTCCCAGCATTGAGAAACGTGGGGGTGGCTGGTTGGTATTCTTGGTTAATCAACAACTCAGCGTATTCCAAGGCTTGGTCTACCCCGCCGTGGCGGGCAAGGAACAGCGAGACAGCGGCAACGCGGTCCTCGTATCGTTCCAGGAATTTCTCGCCTGAATCATCGCGCAGGGCGTAACTTTGGAAAAACTTGAATGCACTCATGAATGAGGCGAAGCGGAACTTTTTGGAAGCGATGAAATCGTACACCCGTTCCATCTCTTCGAAGGTAAACCACTCATAGAAATTGATGTAGTAATTGTTTTCGATGAGGTAATCTATTTTTTCCTTGAGGGTATAAAAGAATACGGTGTTTTTATTGACATACTCGAGGAAATAAGCGCGCACAGCTTCCTTGTCCTTGTGCAGGCTGAATTCCTCATCGTTCTTGATCATGATTTCGTTATTGAGCAATATCCAGCTCTTTGCTACCTCGTTTGTTACCATGGTTTCTCCTTGCTTTGATGATGGCGATAAATTCATTAATGTCTTCGTTGGTTCCCGATAGCTCAAATTTCAATGCCAATGGGATACCATATTCGGTGGCAATTTTGTTTCCGGCGACGGCGAAATTCTGTCCCCAATTCCGGTTTCCGCTCGACGATACGGATAGGATATACGGACTTGCCCGTTGCAGGAAGTCCTTTGTGGTTTCGGGAATTTCCCCGAACCGTGTAGTGAAGGTCACTAAATGGCCTTCTTGCACGGCTACGGTATCCGGTTGGATTTTGTGTATTTCCCATCCGGTTACTCCAGCCACTTTGTGCATAAAACGTTCTACGTTGCCTGTTTTGCTGTCGTAATATATCCGCTCCATGTTGCAAACCTTCTTAGATGTCAAACCCCCACATGCCGAGGGGGTCTAATTTTTATTGTGATGACGCCTTACTGCACGGGCATTGTGCAGACCTGCTGGGCTTGGCAGGTTATTGTACGCTCAAGGCCGATAGCTCCTCGGGCTTAAACCCAATGATGCGTTGGGTCTCTTGATTTTGGTTCAGTACGATGACAGTGGGGACCGTACGGACCTTATACTGGATGGCTAATTCCGGCTTGTCAAACGGATTCACTTTTTCATAGGAAATACCTCTGCGGTCGAGAAACTCCGACACTTGGTTGCAGGGCGCACAATCGTTTTTTTCAAACTTAATAATCCGTGTCATACGCTGTAAAATTTTTATGTTCAACTTCTGCCGGAGGCCAATCGTCTTTCACGGTAGCTTCCGACTATCTTCTGCCATGCGGTTGGTAAGTTGTAGCCTTTGAACAAATATCAGCTATTTAATTCCAGGTAGGTAGCAATTGTTATCAACAGATGTGGAATTATACACATTGTGGATAATTGAGGTGGATAGGGGTAGGTTTAATACGTTGGTTATTAGGTTTGTGGTGTCTTTTGAGTTGTTTTGAAGGTTGCCGTTGTGGAGAATTGACTGCCGTTTTCGGTATGTTTATTGATACACCAATATATTCAGTCAATCACAGTTTCCGCCTCGGTCATATCAAATATTCAAATAATGTAGGGTCGTTGTTTACTTCCTTAAAATCGAAACGGTTCTTACGCATGCTGTTCACCAATGCCGTGTAATCGGCGGCGTTTTGCAACTCGATACCTACCAGTGCTGGCCCGCGTTCGCGCTGCGTTTTTTTGATGAATTCGAAACGGGTAATATCATCGTGAGGGCCGAGAACTTCGTTGACGAATAGCTTAAGCGCACCTGGGCGTTGAGGAAAACGGACAATAAAATAATGCTTAAGCCCTTCATAGAGCAAGGATAGCTCCTTGATTTCTGCCATGCGGTCGATGTCATTATTACCACCGCTCACAATGCACACTACTTTTTTACCCCTGATCTGTTCAGCATAGGCATCGAGTGCTGCGACGGAGAGTGCGCCTGCGGGCTCGGCTACAATCGCATCCTTGTTATACAGTTCGAGGATGGTCGTACAGATCTTGCCTTCAGGAATCAGTTGTACATCGCCCAACAGCATGCTTCCGTACCGATAGGTTAGGTCTCCGATACGTTTCACCGCAGCACCATCGACAAAGCGATTGATTTCGTCGAGGGTTATCGGTCCGCCGTTTGCCAAGGCGGCTTTCATGGAAGGGGCACCTTCCGGTTCGGCTCCAAGGATGGCGATTTCCGGTTTCGTTTCCTTGAAATAATTCCCTATGCCAGCAACCAAGCCCCCGCCGCCGATGGGAACGATAACCATATCGGTGTCGGGCTGGTCATGTAGGATTTCAACGCCTACGGTACCTTGGCCCTCGATGATATCGGGGTCGTCGAAGGGGTGGATGAAGGTAAGGCCGTGTTGGGCGCCGTATGCGGTAGCGGCTTGTTGGCAGTCGTCGAAAGTGTCGCCGGTAAGGATGATCTCGATGCGGTCGCCTCCAAACATCTCCGTTTGGCTAATTTTTTGCCGTGGAGTGGGGCCGGGCATGAATATGACGCCATTGATGCCGAGCCGTTTGCATGAAAAGGCCACACCCTGCGCGTGGTTGCCGGCACTTGCGCACACCACGCCTTTAGCACGCTCGGTCGCGGTAAGTTTGCTGATTTTGTTATAGGCACCCCGTAGTTTATAGGAACGGACCACCTGTAGATCCTCGCGCTTAAGGTAAACGGTTGCGGCATGTTTCTCCGACAGCCGTTGGCTATATTGAAGCGGGGTGTGATAAACCACACCCGCCAATCGTTCAGCTGCCGTTACCGTGCGATGTTTCATGAAGCGGGAGTTTCCACTGCTTCGGCCAGCTTCACCTGGGCCGCCAACCAATTACCCACCTCGCTGGTTTTGTACGCCTTGTTTTTACCTGATAGGTCTTCTGTGACGATACCTTCGGCCAACGATTTGTTGACGATGGACCGGATAAGGGCTGCTTCATCAGCAAGGCCAAACACATCCTCCAACAGCATAGCGGCGGATAGTACCGTAGCCAGCGGGTTAGCGATGTCTTTGCCCGCCGCTTGGGGGTAGGACCCATGTATGGGCTCGAATAGCGAGGTGTGTACACCTATGGAGGCCGACGGCATCAGCCCCATGGATCCCGAAATGACGGAGGCTTCGTCGGTGAGGATGTCACCGAAGAGGTTCTCGGTGATCAATACGTCGTACGCACTGGGCCATTGGACCAAACGCATAGCTACTGCATCGACAAATTCGTAGCTTACTTCCACTTCCGGAAAATCCTTCTCCATGTCCTGCACGGTTTCACGCCATAGACGGGAGCTTTCGAGGACATTGGCTTTATCTACGCAACAAAGCTTTTTACGGCGGTTCATTGCCATCTCAAAGCCCAGCTTTGCCAGGCGCCGCACTTCTTCGCGGGTATAGGTACAGGTATCGAATGCGGTGTCCCCACCATCTTTCCGTCCGCGCTCACCAAAATAGATTCCTCCTGTGAGTTCTCGAAGGATAATCAGGTCCGTTCCTTCGATGCGTTCCCTTTTCAAAGGGGAGTTATCGATCAATGAAGGAAATGTAAAGGTTGGCCGCACGTTGGCGAATAGGCCAAGTTTCTTGCGCATTTTCAATAACCCTTGCTCCGGACGCACAGGGGCTTTGGGATCGTTGTCATAACGGGGGTGACCAATGGCTCCGAAGAGCACGGCATCGGCGGCCATGCAGATTTCGTGGGTAGCCTCGGGGTAGGGGTCGCCCACGGCATCAATGGCCGCGGCCCCGGTCAAACCAGACGTCCATTTTACTTGATGTCCGAATTTGTCGGCAATCGCGTCAATCACTTTTACCGCTTGGGCAACTACTTCAGGCCCGATTCCATCGCCGGGCAACTGCGCTATATTTAATTCCATTTTTGTAAATCTAATGTCTTGTGTCTAATGTCTCGCGTTCAATATCCAATTTCATCATCCGTTCCACATCCAGGATAATATTGAGCATCTTCTGGGTAGCCTTGATGGCTGAGACCGTTTGATCCGAGTCTAACCCACGTGTCGAAAATGTTCGTTTCGCCGTCTGCCAGGTAATGGTGGTCTCGCAGAGTGCATCCGAACTGCTTCCCGGTGCGATGCGTACATTATAATCAATTAAGGCCGGCAGCCGGATATCATTCTTTGAATAGGCCATGGTTAGCGCGTTCATGAAGGCATCGAACTGGCCATCTCCCTGTGCATGTTCCTCAAACAATTTACCATGTACGCGAACGGCAATGGTTGCCGATGGGCGGAAGCCTTTGGCATGGGTGAGCACGTAGGATTCGACCAGGATCTGCTGTTCCTGCGCGCCGGTGGTCAGCACGTCGGAAATAATGTATGGCAGGTCTTCGGTAGTTACCGTTTCTTTTTTATCGCCCAGTTCGATGACCCGCTGGGTCACCTTTTTCAGGTCTTCCTCATTCAGCTTGAGTCCCAGCTCCTGCAGGTTCTTTTCGATATTGGCCTTGCCCGAAGTTTTTCCCAATGCATATTTGCGCTTGCGGCCGAAACGTTCAGGCAACAGGTCGTTAAAATAAAGATTGTTCTTGTTGTCGCCGTCTGCGTGGATACCGGCCGTCTGTGTGAAGACGTTATCGCCCACCACCGGTTTGTTGGTAGGTATCCGTATACCCGAAAAGTTTTCTACGAGCTTACTTACCGTGTAAATGGCCGATTCGTTGATGCGTAGCTCGGCGTCGGGCAGCAGGTCATTGATTACCGCCACCGCGCTCGCCAACGGGGCATTGCCGGCCCGTTCACCCATTCCATTAACCGTGAGGTGGAGGCCGTTTATGCCAGCCTTCACCGCTTCCAATACGTTTGCCGTACCGAGGTCGTAATCGTTGTGTGCGTGGAAATCGAAGTGCATCTGCGGATACTTAGCCCGTATAGACGAAATGAACGCGTGGGTATCGGCGGGCGAAAGGATACCGAGGGTATCGGGCAGCATGATCCGCTCGATGGGCTGCGATGTGAGGAAATCGAGGTATTCCCACACATAGTTAGGCGAATGGCGCATACCATTACTCCAATCTTCGAGATACACGTTGGTACGGATGCCGCGCTCGGCAGCTAATTCAATTACGTCGGTAATCTCATCAAAGTGTTGCTGCGGGGTTTTCCGCAATTGATGCGTTAGGTGGTTCAGCGAGCCTTTGGTAAGCAGGTTCTGTACATTGATTCCCGCCTGTTGCATCCAAGTGATCGACTTGCCACCATCTACAAACGAGAGTACTTCCACGCGATCCAAGTAACCGTTATGCGCAGCCCACCCAGCAACGGCCTCCACACATTCAAACTCGCCTTGTGAAACGCGTGCGGAAGCAATCTCCACGCGATCTACCTGCAGTTCCTCCAGGAGTAACTGTGCGATGGTCAGTTTTTCTGAAACCGAGAACGACACACCCGATGTCTGTTCGCCATCGCGTAATGTCGTGTCCATGATTTCAATCGTCCTGCTGGCCATGTGATTACAGTGGAAGTGTCTTAGAAAATGTTTCGATATCGGATTTTATATTGAGTAGGTAATCGATGTCATCGAAACCATTCATCATGTTGCTTTTTTTGTAGCTGTTGATGTCGAAAGACTCTTTTTCGCCTGTTGACTGTATGGTCACGGTTTGCGTGGGCAGATTGACCTCCAACTCGGTTGCTGGATCGGCATAAACGGCAGCGAACACTTTCTCCAGGAATGCGGCACTCACCTGTACGGGCAGTACGCCTACATTCAGGCAATTATTGCGGAAGATATCGGCAAAGAAGCTGGATATCACACATCGGAAACCATAGTCGTAAACAGCCCATGCGGCGTGTTCGCGGGATGAGCCCGAGCCGAAGTTTTTGCCACCGATAAGGATTTTCCCACGGTAGGTGGGATCGTTCAAAACAAAATCCGCTTTTGGTGTATTATCGGGATGGTACCGCCAATCACGGAAGAGGTTATCGCCGAAACCTTTCCGTTCAGTTGCTTTAAGGAATCGCGCCGGTATAATCTGGTCGGTGTCCACATTCTCGATGGGGAGTGGAACCGCTGTACTGGTCAATATATTGAAACTGTCGTATGCCATGGATATTAAATAAGTGTTCTTGGATCAGTTACTTTGCCGGTTACGGCAGCAGCTGCCGCTACCAGGGGGCTCGCAAGTAAGGTGCGGGCACCGGGGCCTTGCCGACCCTCGAAGTTACGGTTCGATGTACTCACCGCATATTTTCCTGCCGGTATTTTATCATCGTTCATCGCCAAGCAAGCCGAGCAACCCGGCTGCCGCAACGTGAAGCCGGCTTCGGTAAGGATGTCGAGGATACCTTCTTCACGAATCTGCTTTTCGACAACGTGCGAACCGGGCACCAGCCACACCGTCACGTCTTCTGCTTTCCGTTTACCTTTAACCAAAGACGCAAAGGCGCGGAAGTCCTCTATCCGGCCGTTGGTGCAACTGCCCAGGAACACATAGTCGATTTTCTTTCCGACCATGGCTTCTCCCTCATGGAAACCCATATAACCGAGTGATTTCTCAAAGGTCGCCTTCGCCGCTTCCACCTGTTGCGCGTCGGGAATATCACGGGTAATCCCGATACCCATACCCGGATTAGTACCGTAGGTAATCATGGGTTCTATTTGCGAACCGTCGAACGCAAGTTCCTTGTCAAATTGGGCGTCCGAATCGGTTTTCAGTGTCTTCCAATAGGCCATCGCTTTGTCCCAATCTGCACCTTTGGGGCTGAACTCGCGGCCTTCGATGTAGTCGAATGTCGTTTGGTCAGGTGCGATCATCCCCCCACGAGCACCCATTTCGATGCTGAGATTACAGACGGTCATGCGCCCTTCCATGCTCATCTGCTCGAATACCGAGCCGGCATATTCGACGAAATACCCGGTAGCACCTGATGTGGTAAGCTGGGAAATAATGAATAAAGCTACATCCTTGGGCAATACACCACGGCCTAATGTACCGTTGATGGTGATGCGCATTTTCTTCGGCTTCGGTTGCATGATGCATTGCGTGGAAAGGACCATTTCCACTTCGGAGGTTCCGATACCAAATGCGATGGCACCGAATGCTCCGTGGGTGGAAGTGTGCGAATCGCCGCATACGATAGTAGCGCCGGGTTGCGTAATACCGTTTTCGGGGCCGATTACATGGACAATACCATTTTTATAGTGGCCCAGTCCCCAATGCGGGATGCCGTATTCCTTCGTATTCTCTTCCAATGCCCTCAATTGATTGGCAGATAATGGGTCTGCCACGGGCTTGTCCTGATTTATTGTCGGCGTATTGTGGTCTGCCGTCGCAAATGTACGCGTTGGATACAGTACACGGATTCCGCGGTTGCGAAGTCCCAGAAAGGCCACCGGACTGGTTACTTCATGGATCAAATGCCGATCAATAAATAACACATCAGGCCCTCCTTCGATCTTATGCACCACGTGCGCATCCCACACTTTGTCAAATAATGTCTTACTCATTTTTATAGTTGTTTCGTTTTTTGCTATTTGCTTTTCGCGCTTCGCTATTTTACTCTCCAGATTAGGATGAGAGGTTTTCGATTTATACCTAAATAAATTTATTCAAAGCATCGAGATAGGCGTTTGCGGAAGCCCTAACAATATCTGTGCTGAATCCGTAGCCCATATAGGATTTGTCTTCATATACGACTCGCATATCCACTTTGCTCACGTCGTCACTGCCACCATGTATCGAGTGGATATTGAATTCCTTGATTTCAATGTGCTTGCCCGTAATTTCCTCAATGGCTTTAATGGTGGCGCTCACCGGACCGTTGCCGTTAGCGGTGGTCGTAAACTCTTCGCCATTGTACGCCAATTTGATGGTGGCCACGGGCGCCCCTTGGTCGCCGGTAGTTACTTGCAGCGCATTAATGGCCAACCCATTCTTGAAATTCTCTTCAGCTTTTGCACCCATCAGTTGAAGCAGGTCATCGTCTTTCAGTTCCTTTTTTACATCCGCCAGTTCCAAGAAACGCTGGTAGACCTGGTCGAGATCGATGCGGTCACTAGCATACCCTAAGCGCACCAAATGATGTTTCAATGCGTGCCTACCGCTCCGGGCGGTCAATATAATTTCCGATTGGTCGATACCGACATCCTCTGGGTTGATGATTTCGTAATTTTCCCGGTGCTTGAGCACCCCATCCTGATGGATGCCCGAACTATGCGCAAATGCATTACGCCCTACAATCGCTTTGTTGGGCTGGACAGGCATGCGCATCATCCGGCTTACTGTACCGCTTAGCGGATACAGTTGTTTGGTATTGATCTCAGTATGCAATCCGAGCGACTGGTGCACTTTCAACGCCATGACGACCTCTTCTAGTGATGTGTTTCCTGCCCGCTCGCCGATACCATTGATGGTACATTCTACCTGCCGGGCGCCGTTTTGCAGGCCGGCTAAGCTGTTTGCGGTCGCTAAACCCAGGTCATTGTGACAGTGGACGGAGATAATGGCTTGGTCGATATTTTTAACATTGTCTTTAAGATATTTGATTTTAGCACCGTATTGCTCTGGAAGACAGTAACCATTGGTGTCGGGTATATTCACTACAGTGGCACCGGCGGCAATTACCGCTTCGATCATGCGGGCGAGGTATTCGTTGTCGGCCCGGCCAGCATCTTCTGCGTAAAACTCGATGTCTTCAACGAAAGTCTTAGCATATTTCACAGCATCCACTGCACGTTCCAAGATAGCTTCACGCGTGCTGTTGAATTTGTATTTGATATGCATGTCTGACGAGCCGATACCGGTGTGGATACGGGGATGCTTAGCATATTTCAGTGCCTCAGCCGCGCGGTCGATATCGCCTTTTACGGCCCGCGTAAGTGCACATACCGTAGGAGACGTCACCAACTTGGATATTTCCACGACGCTGTTAAAGTCGCCGGGACTTGAAATCGGGAAACCAGCTTCGATAATATCTACACCCAATGTCTCCAAGGCTTCTGCGATGATGAGTTTTTCCGGGGTAGTCAATTGTGAGCCCGGCACCTGCTCTCCATCCCGGAGGGTAGTGTCAAAAATATATATGCGGTTAGGATCGTGCAACATAATAAGTTGTTTTTTACGTTTTTGTTATATGTTCTCGTAAGCTGCTTAACATACAAGCTCGTTCATCTCTTCGATTAGTTTCGCTTCTCCTTTTTCAAGTATCATTTTCTTTTCCAAGCAATTGGGTAATTGGGTCTCGTAATGGCCGACATAAATCAACGTTTTACCGAAACCGCATAACTCATCGACTACGGTATTAAATAGGGCCGTTTGTGTATGGTCAAGCCCTTGGCACGGTTCATCCAATATGAGCAATGGTGGGTTTTTGACAATCGTTCGGGCCAATAATACCAAGCGCTGTTGCCCTAAGGGAAGTGTGGTGACCAATCGGTCCTTCACGTCAGTAAGCTCGAAGAACGCTAGCAATTGGTCGATTTTCTGCCGTTTTTCGTAACTGACCTGCTGGAACAGACCGATACTGTCATAAAAGCCGGAAGCTATGGCTTGCCATACGCGCGCGGTTTTGTCGAAATACCAGTGTAATTCGGGCGAGATGATGCCTATACGTTCTTTGATCTCCCAGATACTCTCGCCACTTCCGCGTGGTTGGCCGAAGAGGCTGATATTGTTGGCATATGCCTGCGGATGATCGCCCGTGACCAAGCTCAGCAAGGTGGATTTTCCTGATCCGTTGTGACCTTGAAGCAGCCATTTTTCACCTGCCCGTACGGTCCAATCCACTCCTCTCAGGACTACTTTATCGCCGTAACGGACATGGATATTTTCCATATGGACCATTACGTCTGAAGACGATGCCGGTGCTTCCTTAAGGAACGCGGGAAGCGTTTGCCGCGTACGGTTCACATCCATTGAAAGCGCCTTAATGGTATTTACGGGATTGATTTTACCTTTCTCAATTTCGGCAAACCGATTCATACAATCTGGCAGGTCTGTTTCATTAGTGACGAGTATCAACTGCACCCCACGGGCTGCTAAGTCTTCGAAAAAGCTGTTCAATTTTCGACGTGATGCGTTATCCAACCCTGTGTAGGGCTCGTCCACGATCAGCAATTGAGGTCTTAACCATAGTGCTTTGATCAATTGCAACTTCTTGTGCTCACCACTGGAGAGCTCTATTAGCTGGGTACCTTTCAAATCAGCGAATTCAAAAAGCGCCAGATAGGGTTCAAGGTCCGCTAATGACAGGCCTTCGGATTCAGCATAAGCTGATAATTCGGCATATACCGTCAACGTATCGTTCTTCTGTTGCTTGTTATATCGCTGTTGATAATAAAAATTGCGATCGCCCTCCAAATTGGTGAATTGATACCAATTGGATACGTATAATATGCGTGGTGGCAGCGAGGATTCGTAGTCAAAGTTGATTTGGATGCTACCACTTGTTTTTTCAAGCCCTGCCAACGATTTGGCCAGTGCACTTTTGCCCGAACCGCTTTTGCCGCCGATAAGCCAATGCTCCCCACGGCGTACCTGCCAGTCCAATTGATCCAATACCACTACGCCCGCATACTGCAGGCTCAATTGGTCGATATGGACGACGGGATCAGTCATTGTTATATGCTACAAATTTACGTAAAATGCCTATAATATACAATTATGCCCTCTTTTGGCTTGTTAAACCTATCCGGACCAGCTGTCGTAATTAGTAGCCTTTGCCGATCCGGATAGGACTTGGTTAAACCGTTTTTATCGCTTTCATGGCTGTCATTGCCTTGCGCAGTACCGCCCCCACTTTTTCCACGGGGTGGGTACGTATCGCTTCGTTGACAGTAATCAGTGCTTGGTTGTCAACCGCAAGGTCTTTGCCTTGGTTGAAATCCCTGCCAATGATATCCGTATCCACGGTTTTCATGAAGTCAGCCAATAGCGGCTTACACGCGTGGTCAAATAGGTAACAGCCGTATTCAGCGGTATCTGAAATCACACGGTTCATCTCAAAAAGCTTTTTACGTGCGATGGTATTGGCTATTAGTGGTGTCTCATGCAATGATTCATAATAAGCTGATTCGGGTTTGATGCCGGCTTCAACCATGGTTTCAAATGCGAGTTCAACCCCGGCTTTGATGTAGGCAACCATAAATACTGCGTGGTCAAAATATTCCTGTTCGCCGATTTTTACATCACCGGCAGGTGTTTTTTCAAAGGCGGTTTCGCCGGTAGCAGCACGCCAACCCAAAAGTTGCTTATCACCGTTTGCCCAATCTTCCATCATGGTGCGGCTGAACTCACCACTCATGATGTCGTCCTGGTGCTTTTGAAACAACGGTCGCATAATTGCCTTCAGTTCTTCGGAAACTTCAAAAGCCTTGATTTTAGCTATGTTGCTTAGGCGGTCCATCATCGCCGTAACACCACCCTGTTTCAATGCTTCGGTAATGACCTCAACGCCATACTGCACCAATTTGGATGCGTAGCCCGCATCGATGCCTTTTTCGACCATCTTGTCAAAAGACAGAATGGATCCCGTTTGTAGCAGTCCGCATAAAATCGTTTGTTCGCCCATCAAATCGGATTTGACCTCAGCTACGAACGATGAGCGCAATACGCCGGCCTTATGGCCACCTGTTCCCACGCAATACGCTTTTGCCTCTGCGAGGCCTTTTCCTTGCGGGTCATTTTCGGGGTGAACTGCGATGAGTGTCGGAACGCCAAAACCACGCAAATATTCCGCCCTCACTTCGGAGCCAGGACATTTGGGAGCAATCATGATGACCGTAATGTCCTTACGGATCTGTTTCCCTTCTTCAACGATGTTGAAACCGTGCGAATAGGAGAGTGTAGCACCTTCTTTCATCAACGGCATTACGGCATCGATGACCGACGAGTGTTGTTTGTCGGGGGTCAGGTTGCTGACTAAATCGGCCGTAGGGATAAGCTCTTCGTAAGTGCCCACCGTAAAATGATTATCGGTCGCATTCTTCCACGAGTCGCGCTTTTGTTCGATGGCCTCTTTGCGGAGCGCGTAGGAAACATCCAGTCCGCTGTCTCTTAAATTGAGCCCTTGGTTGAGCCCTTGAGCACCACAGCCCACGATGACGATTTTTTTGCCTTTTAATGCGCTAACGCCGTCATTGAATTCACTGATGTCCATGAATTCGGCAACGCCTAATTGGTTCAATTGTTCTCTAAGGGGTAAGGTGTTGAAATAATTTGCCATTGTTCTATTTATGTAATTGACTTTTTTGTTCGTATACTGCTTTTCTCAATGCGGTAGCATAGCCCAAGTGGAGATTGTCGTGGGCAAGCGTCACCGTAAAGACCTTTTCTATGGTATCCATTTGGAGACCGTAAGTTGCGGTGGCATAGGGGACAATCGAAGCGAACACTCCGTTTTCATAATCGCGCTCGATTTGCAGAATGGTCTCCACAGCTTCTAATTTCAATATTTCGAGCTCTTCTGCATTGATCCAGTTGGTTGGCGCTGTGCCTTTTGCATAAGCCGATAGGAATGGTATTTCCCGATCCGGTTGGACATTGGTCCTGCGATAGCACAGCCCTTGCGTACTCACCACGATATGTCCGAAATTCCAGCCGATGTTATTTCGGAAACCATCGGGGATGGCATTGATTTCATCGATGCCCAGCCCCTCGATTAATTGAGTAAATGTTGCCCGTGTTTGTTTGATGTATTCGAAAATTGCAGCTGTCATCTTGATGGTATCGTTTATTACATCGTAAACACTTTGTCTTGTTTGTTGAGGTAACGGTTCTCTACCACTTCCCCTGCCGGTTCGGCTTCTTCAAACTCCTTCAGTTTTTTATGGAAGCCTTCACTATCTTTAATGATGGCAATTCGGGCACTCCGTACAAACTCAATGAGGTTATATTCAGCCAATGCTTCCGTGAGCGCGTCGATTTCTTCACGGTGTCCTGCAGTTTCGAATACGGTGTAGTCGTTGCGTATCACCACGGCACTCGCGCCGTATTGGCGTAACAGCCGCTCAACGGGTGCTTTTTCGGTAACTACCTCCGTAGGTACCTTATACAAGGCCTGTTCTTGCCAGATGACCTCATCATTGGTATTGTAATACGCCTTCAATACTTCCACCTGCTTTTCGATTTGTCGGCATAATTTACGGACCACTTCTTCGGTTTCATTGATGACGAGGGTAAACCGATGGATGCCTTCGGCTTCCGATGGCGATGTGTTAAGGCTCTCGATGTTGATCTTGCGTCGCGAGAAGATGGTGGATATACGGCCGATCATGCCGATGCTGTTTTCTGTATAAAGCGTTATCGTATATTCCTGCTTTTCCATATTTTTCAAAAGTTAAAAACCAAAAAGTCAAAAAAACAAACTACTTTAACCTTATTTCACTAACGCTGCTACCTTGAGGTACCATGGGAAAGACGTTGTTTTCCTTGCCCACCATCACTTCGAGGAAGTAAGATCCATCATAGTCGATCATCTCCTTCACCGCCTGTTTCAGGTTCCCGCGGTCGCTGATGCTACGACCGGGTATGCCATAGCCTTTGGCAACCGTGACAAAATCGGGACTGGTAATATTGACAAACGAATATCGCTTGTCGTGGAAGAGTTGTTGCCATTGTCGTACCATCCCCAAAAACTCGTTATTGAGGACGAGGATTTTTACCTTGGCTCCGAATTGCATGATGGTACCTAATTCTTGGATGGTCATCTGGATACCTCCATCGCCGATTACGGCAACCACTGTGCGGTCGGGCGTGCCGTACCACGCGCCGATAGCCGCAGGGAGCCCGAATCCCATGGTACCTAACCCACCCGAGGTAACATTGCTCTTGGATCGGTTGAATTTCGCATAGCGGCAAGCCACCATCTGGTGTTGCCCGACGTCTGTAACGATGACCGCATCACCACCGGTAAGTTCGTTGACAGTCTTGATGACTTCGCCCATGGTCATGATATCGGTAGTGGGGTTGAGCTCGCCGTGGATGACTTCCTTTATTTCCTCCTGTTCCAACTCGCGAAAGCGCGCAACCCATTCCTTATGTTCACGTTTGGTGATCAATTCCGTCAGTAATGGCAGGGTCTCTTTACAGTCTCCCCATACGGGAACGGTTGTTTTCACGTTCTTATCGATTTCGGCGGGGTCGATGTCGAGATGGATTACCAGGGCCTGTTTGGCGTATTTGTCCAGCCTGCCCGTTACGCGGTCGTCGAAGCGCATACCGATGGCGATAAGCACATCACACTCGTTGGTAAGTACGTTTGGCGCGTAGTTGCCGTGCATGCCCAACATACCCACATGCAATGGGTGGTCCGTTTCGAGGGCGCTAAGCCCCATTACCGTGGCTGCCGAAGGGATTCCTGCCTTTTCGATGAACGCTTTGAACTCGGCCTCCGCCTTGCCAAGGATAACGCCCTGACCGAACAGAACAAATGGCTTTTTGGCCTCGTTGATCAAATCAGCTGCTTGTTGCACATATTCCCGGCGCACAATGGGCTTCGGGCGGTAACTACGGATGTGGTTACACATTTGATAGCCGGCGTATTCGAACGACTGGATTTGTGCGTTCTTGGTGATGTCGATCAAAACAGGGCCTGGCCGGCCTGTACGGGCCACGTGGAATGCTTTGGCCAATGCCGTGGGTATTTCGCAGGCATCGGTAACTTGATAGTTCCATTTGGTTACGGGGGCGGTGATGTTGATTACATCGGTTTCCTGGAACGCGTCGGTACCGAGAAGGTGTGCAAATACCTGTCCGGTGATGCACACAATGGGGTTGCTATCAATCATGGCATCGGCAAGGCCGGTTACGAGGTTGGTAGCGCCCGGGCCGCTGGTAGCGAAGACCACGCCTACGCGACCCGATGTGCGGGCATAGCCTTGGGCGGCGTGGATGCCGCCCTGTTCGTGGCGCACCAAGATGTGCTTTATCTTTTCATTGTAATCATACAGCGCATCATAGATGGGCATGATGGCACCTCCGGGATAACCGAATACGGTATCCACACCTTCTGCCAACAACGCTTCGAGCACAGCCTGCGAACCACTCAATGGAGTCGTTTCTGTGCCAACGTTCAAATGGCCCTGCGAGTTGTTGTCTTTTGTGATTTCCAATGTGTTCATAGTTTTATTTTTTGTTTTGGCTTGCGCTATATATACTTAAGCTTAAAGCCTTTTGACCAGTGACTAAATCAACATTCGTCCGTTACGCAACCGGAAGCAGCGTCGGCTACCGTTTTTGCATATTTATAAAGTACACCCTTCGTGACTTTCAATGCGGGCTTTTCCCATTTGGCCCGGCGCTCGGCGATGATATCATCGGCTACCAGCAGATTGATGGTGTTGTTTACCGCATCGATAACAATGGTGTCGTTATCTTCGACCAAGCCAATTAGTCCGCCTTCATAAGCTTCCGGCGTAATGTGCCCCACTACAAAGCCATGGGTGCCACCGCTGAATCTCCCATCCGTAATCAATGCTACGCTTTTGCCCAATCCGGCTCCGATGATTGCGGAGGTAGGTTTCAGCATTTCGGGCATACCCGGTGCTCCTTTCGGCCCTTCGTTTTTAATGACCACGACATCGCCAGGTTTTACCCGTTTTGATGCCAGTCCGGCGATTAGGTCTTTCTCGCCGTCAAATACGCGCGCCGGGCCTTCGAAACGCTCTCCCTCTTTGCCCGAAATCTTGGCGACACTGCCTTTTTCCGCAAGGTTGCCATATAATATTTGAAGGTGACCTGTTGGCTTAATGGGGTTGTCCAGCGTTTGGATAATGGGTTGGTCTATTTCATTAATGGGAGTCACTCCGGCTAAGTTTTCGGCTAACGTCTGCCCCGTCACGGTAAGGCAGTCACCATACAGCAACCCTTCATTGAGTAGGTATTTCATCACCGACGGGACACCACCATAGTTGTAAAGGTCTTGCATAAGGTATTTCCCGCTCGGCTTGAAGTCTGCAAGTACCGGCGTGGTGTCGCTCATCCGTTGGAAGTCGTCTTGGGTAATGTTGATACCCACACTTTTGCCAATGGCGATGAAATGTAGTACGGCATTGGTGCTGCCACCAAGGATGATGATAACCCGCAGTGCATTTTCAAATGCTTCGCGCGTCATGATGTCTGATGGTTTGATATCGCGTTCAAGGAGAATACGGATGTATTTACCCGCCTCGCGGCATTCTTGTTTCTTCTCTTCGCTGACAGCCGGATTGGAAGAGGAGTAGGGAAGACTCATACCGAGTGCCTCGATGGCGGCTGCCATGGTGTTGGCGGTATACATACCGCCACATGCACCTGCGCCCGGGCAGGTGTGTTTGACAATGCCGAGGAAATCTTCGTCGGAAAGTTCTCCCGCTATTTTCTGTCCCAAAGCTTCGAAAGCGGATACGATGTTCAGGTCTTGCCCTTTATAATGGCCCGGTGCGATGGTTCCACCATACACCATGATGGATGGGCGGTCCAACCGAGCCATAGCCATGATGGATCCAGGCATGTTTTTATCGCAGCCGGGGATGGTAATGACGCCATCGTAGTATTGGCCGCCGCAGATGGCTTCAATGCTATCGGCAATGATGTCACGGCTCACCAGCGAATAACGCATGCCATCCGTACCATTGCTCATGCCGTCGCTCACACCGATGGTATTGAATACGAGCCCAACAAGGTCGTTCTCCCACACGCCCTCTTTCACTACTTGGGCCAAATCATTGAGGTGCATGTTGCAGGTATTTCCATCGTAGCCCATACTCGCTATACCGACCTGCGCTTTCTGCATGTCGTCATCTGTTAACCCGATACCGTAAAGCATGGCTTGGGCGGCAGGCTGGGTCTTGTCTTGCGTAAATACTTTGCTGTACTTGTTTAGTTCTGTTGTTTGATTAGCTAGCATAATTATATGATCACTTCGTAATTCTCTTTTTCTAATGTTAAATTCTTGTAGGCCCGCTGTATTGTCGCACCAAGTGTGTCGCTCCACTCTTCAGGGAATTTCACGTCGTCCACGGTCGAAATACCCACAATACCTGTGGCCGTGCCCGTGAGGAATGCGCTGTCGGCCGCTTTCAGTTCATCTGTTGTGAGCTGTTTTTCCACCACGCTGATATTAAATATCCCTGCAAGCTCGATGACAGCCTGCCTCGTAATCCCCGGAAAGATATGACCCAACGCAGGCGTGTATAATATGGCATTCTTTTCGATAAACAGGTTGTTGCTCGAGGCCTGCGCCACATAGCCGTCGTGGTCCAATAGGATGGCTTCGTCAAAGCCTCGTTTTGTGGCTTCGGTCGTTGCGAGGATGGAAGATATGTATTGGCCCGCTACCTTGGCTGCCATGGGGACGGAAAGGGGAGATGGTCTCCGGTAAGGGGAAAGTGTGGTCCGGATAAGATCCGTCCCTAAAAATGGACCCCATTCCCATGCGGTGATAACGATGCTGGCGTCCGCTGCCGGAGTAAGATACATGTTGCGCCCCGTGGTAACCAAGGGGCGGACATACGCGCTGCGTAAGTTGTTTCTGTCTAGCAATTCATAGGTCTTGTCTACCAATACATCGGTGTCCCATTGGAAGTCGATGCCGACCTCCTCACAAGAGCGGTGGAGACGGTCGTAATGTTGTTCGGCTTTGAATAGACGCGTACCATTGTGCGTGTTGTATGCCCGAATCCCTTCAATTGCCGACAACCCATAATGGACCGATTGGCTGAACAGGTCAATCCCGGCGGTGTCGGCTTTGACAAACCGACCGTCCAAATAAATCCATGCATTTTTATCGAAGTACTTCATTACCTCTTGACCAAATTGTGCCGATTTCCGTGCCTATTAAGCACTTTGATTTTCGACTTCATCAAGGTAAAACCTTTATTCATTATTGACAATAGCAAAAAGATTTTTTTTGAAACAGAATATAATTTTGTGATATGATAATTAAAAGAATTAATATCTGAAATATTCTCATTAATACGTGTAAAAATTTGACTTATATATACCGAATCCAATTTTGGTATTCGGTTCATTTTTTCCGATGGAATTGACTTTCACTGAAATTCTGCTTAAAATCAGCATTCGCGTCGAAAAAGTTGTTAAAAAACAAGCCCCTCAGCAATGTGTTTACCGAGGGGCTTGTTGTCTTGTATGTATTGTTTTTTTACGGTTCCCTTATCCCTTCGGCAAGTACGGTGACGTCATTGTGGATAACCTCAATGACTCCTCCAATAATATCAAAAATATCTTCCCCTTTTCCGGTGCGGACGACAACCTTGCCACTTTCCAACGTAGATACGATGGGGGCGTGGTTTTCCAATACTTCGAAAGCACCGGCAGTACCGGGTACGGTTACCGATGTGACATTGCCTTCAAAGACCGGTTGGTCTGGGGTAATGATCGTAAGTTTCATTTTTATCAGATTTGAGATTTGAGATTTGAGACTTGAGAATCTTTATGCCCGATTCTTTCTTTCCCATATCTCATATCTAACGTCTCGTATCTATTATACTAAACAGCTTCAGCTAATAATTTCTTGCCTTTTTCAATTGCATCTTCAATGGTGCCTACCAAGTTGAAGGCTGCTTCGGGATATTCATCCACTTCACCATCGATAATCATGTTGAACCCTTTGATGGTATCTTTGATGTCCACCAATACACCTTTTAGTCCGGTGAATTGTTCGGCGACGTGGAATGGTTGCGAGAGGAAGCGCTGTACGCGGCGGGCACGGGCTACCACCAATTTATCCTCTTCGGACAGTTCGTCCATACCAAGAATGGCAATGATGTCTTGGAGTTCTTTATAACGCTGAAGGATTTCCTTCACACGTTGCGCTGTGTTATAGTGTTCATCGCCCAAAATAGCAGGGCTCAAAATCCGGGAGGTCGAATCCAAGGGATCTACCGCAGGATAGATACCCAGTTCGGCGATTTTACGCGAAAGCACAGTCGTTGCATCCAAGTGGGCAAACGTTGTTGCCGGTGCGGGGTCCGTCAAGTCATCCGCCGGTACATATACAGCCTGTACCGAAGTAATCGAACCGCGTTTAGTAGACGTAATCCGTTCTTGCATGAGTCCCATCTCAGTAGCTAAGGTAGGCTGGTAACCAACCGCTGAAGGCATCCGACCCAAGAGCGCGGAAACTTCGGAACCTGCTTGCGTAAACCGGAAAATGTTGTCGATAAAGAACAGGATATCGCGGCCCGTACCATCTCCTTCGCCGTCGCGGAAATATTCAGCGATGGTTAGTCCGGAGAGTGCTACCCGGGCACGTGCCCCAGGAGGCTCGTTCATTTGTCCGAATACAAAGGTCGCCTTAGAATCCTTCATTTCTTCGGTGTCCACTTTTTCCAATGGCCATTCGCCCTTTTCCATGTCTTCGAGAAATGCGTCACCGTATTTGATGATGCCCGATTCGAGCATTTCACGGAGTAGGTCATTTCCCTCACGGGTACGTTCGCCAACGCCCGCGAAGACAGAAAGTCCTGCGTATGCTTTGGCGATATTGTTGATTAATTCCTGAATCAAAACCGTTTTACCGACACCGGCGCCCCCGAACAGGCCAATTTTACCTCCCTTTGCATAGGGCTCCAGGAGATCGATTACCTTAATCCCGGTAAGGAGCACTTCGGTTTCCGTAGATAGGTCCTCGAATTTCGGCGGGTCGTTGTGAATGCTACGGCCACCGGATTTGTCAAGTTCCTGAATACCGTCAATCGCGTCGCCTACCACATTGAATACCCGTCCCTTGATGCTTTCGCCAATAGGCATTTTGATAGGGGCAGCTGTGTCGACCACCTTCATTCCGCGTGTCAGACCCTCGGTAGCATCCATGGCAATGGTGCGTACGCGCTCTTCACCCAAGTGTTGCTGTACCTCTAGAACAATACGCTGACCATTCTCCTTCTCGATTTCCAACGCATCGTAAATTTTCGGAAGGTTGGCGTTTTCAGAGAAACTAACGTCGACCACTGGGCCGATGATTTGGGCAATTTTTCCAATATTGGACATACTATCAGGAACTAAAATTTTATAAACCAATCTAATAAAGGCTAGCAATACGCCTTAATTTTGGTCTGCAAAAATACGCTTTAAAGAATTAAAAGCAAATATAAATTCAAACAATTGTTCGGCTACCTGATGTCATAACCTTTTATTGATTTCGTCCTGCAACTGCCGCTTTAGTCTTTGCTCTTTCTCCATCGCTTTTTTCCGGTGTTGGTCAAATTCATCTTGGAGGTCGGCAATGGCTTTTTGCGTATCTCGGGTCACCACATGGCTTTGGTTGAACTTGTAGATAAAGATCGCCAGCGCGGCGGCTAACAGCATTACGATTCCCCACATGATTAAACTATAGGTCGATTTTTGCAGTGATATACCTATAAAGGAGAAGCTGTCCTTCTCCCGCTGTGCCGTTTGGAGCGATTCCTGCACGAGGCCGAGCGAATCGGTAAGTGCATCCACAGTGGTCATTTGGCTGCCGGATTTCGCCTTTAAATCTGCTATTTCCTGGGTCAACGTACGAATGGAGTCCGTCACATTTTTCCGGATTTGCTCGAGATTTGCCCGACGAACATGCTCGATGCCATTCTGTGTCCGCGAAATCGCATAAAGGTAAACGAATTGACTATCGATGGTGCCGCTAGTGAGCGAGCCTTTTGGAGGTACGCGCGTGGTTGTACTTTGGCCAAAAACGTTGCCACTTGAAAAGACAGTGATCAGGATCGCAAGCATTGTAAAGTTTCTCATGTTTGTCTGTTGTATTATTTTTTTATTTTAAGAACACGATATTACGGGTTTTATTGTCTAAATGAAAATCCAATACACAAAAAGTCAAGGCATGCTTATCAAACATGACAGCTCATAACAGTTCGTGTTTTCATGTTTTCTATCTTGCGCTGTTTTTATAGCTAAATGACCGAAAATTTAACCGTATTGATATGCAAGCACTAGCAGGAGTATTTTTTCATTTCGTTGGCGGATTTGCCTCTGGTAGTTTTTATGTGCCTTATAAAAAGGTGAAAGGCTGGGCGTGGGAAAGCTTCTGGATTGTGGGGGGATTGTTTTCGTGGCTTATCGTTCCACCGTTGGCTGCCTACCTTACCATTCCCGGTTTTGCCGACATCATCCGGCAGGCCGACAGCAGTACGCTGGGTTACTCGTTTTTGTTTGGCTTACTGTGGGGTGTGGGAGGTCTCACCTATGGACTGGGAGTACGGTACCTTGGTGTTTCTTTGGGTAGCAGCATCATATTGGGGCTCACCATGGTGTTTGGCTCGTTGGTGCCATCTATTTACTACTACTTTAGTGGTACGGAGGGGAAAGAAACGATTGATTTATTTTTCACCACCAATTCCGGGCGGACAGTCTTGATTGGTTTGGCGGTCTGTGTTTTTGGGATTTACCTCTGCGGTAAAGCAGGTGTGTTAAAGGAAAGAGAATTGGCCGTAGGTACCGCCGACGCCAGTGGCAATAAGGATTATAAGTTCGGTATCGGGCTGATTGTCGGAATCGTATCCGGCGTACTCAGTGCTTGCTTTAACTTCGGATTGGAAGCCGGGAAACCGATGGCCAACGTGGCCAATGACCTTTGGAAGGCCGCTAATCCAGGGCAGGGTGAGTTTCTCTTTCAAAACAACGTAACCTATGTGGTTGTTCTATGGGGCGGCCTTACCACCAACTTCCTATGGTGTATGTTCCTGAATGCACGCAACAAGACATTCGGCGATTATGTAAATGCCAAAACGCCCATCGCACGCAATATCTTGTTCTGTGCGTTGGCCGGAACGACCTGGTATCTGCAATTTTTCTTTTACGGGATGGGCGAGAGCCGATTGGGCAACGGGCCGAGTTCGTGGATACTGCACATGGCATTTATTATCTTGATTGCCAACGCCTGGGGTGTTATCCTGAAGGAATGGAAAGGAGTGGGAAAGAAAACTTACGCGACCATAATAGGGGGGATCGCAACCATCATCCTTTCTATCATATTGGTGGGTTTTGCAAGAACATTGGATACCTAAGCCAGGAAATTAAAAAGTAAACGGAAGAAAAGGCAAACACAAAAAACGAATAAACAATAAGTAAGATGTCAAATATCATTGAGAAAGACGCATTCAAGCATGTAAGTTATTTATGGGATCACGCTAAGGCCGCCGAACTGGAAGGGGATGAGGTGGCGCTTTTGCTTTACCGGTCTAACCTACTCGGGGCAGATTTGCGCCTTACGAATTATGGGGGCGGCAATACCTCCTGTAAAGCTGTCGCAAAAGACCCGCTTACAGGTGCCGAAACGGAAGTGATGTGGATCAAGGGTTCGGGTGGCGATATTGGTACACTCACGCGCAGCGGCCTCGCGGCGCTGTATGTCGATCGTTTACGGAACCTTAAACAGGTATACCGTGGTATCGAGCATGAAGACGAAATGGTGGAACTTTTCAACCATTGCATTTATGATTTGCAGTCTAAGGCGCCGTCCATAGACACGCCCCTGCATGGTTTCTTGCCATTTAAGCATATCGATCACCTTCATCCCGACGCCGCGATAGCCATTGCTGCCGCGAAGGACGGCCAGCGTATCACTCAAGAACTGTTTAATGGCGAGATCGGCTGGGTAGCGTGGCAACGGCCGGGATTCGATTTGGGATTACAGCTAAAGCAGTGCCTCGATGAAAATCCGGGCATCCGGGGAATTATGCTCGGGTCGCATGGCTTGTTTACCTGGGGGGATACCGCATACGAGAGTTATGTAAATACGTTGACCGTCATCGAGCGTTGCGCCGAATACTTGGAGGCAAACTACGGTAAGAAACGGCCGGTATTCGGTGGTGCCAAGGTAGGGGATGTCGACGTGGATGACCGGAAAAGGCAAGCGGCGGCGTTGGCCCCCATCCTTCGTGGGTTCTGTTCGTCCGAACGACGCATGATAGGGCATTTCACGGATGATCCACGGGTTCTGGAATTCATCAACTCCCAGGATCTTGACCGTTTAGCACCGTTGGGGACCAGCTGCCCAGACCATTTTTTACGCACCAAAATCAGTCCGTTGGTGCTTGATTTGGCACCCGATGCCGATTTGTCGGATGCTGCAGCGCTGAAAGCCAAACTTGAACCGGCCTTTGAAGCTTACCGGGCGATGTATAAAGACTATTATGAGTCTTGCAAGCATCCCAACAGCCCCGCTATGCGTGACCCAAATCCGGTAATTATCCTTTATCCGGGTATTGGCATGTTTTCATTTTCGAAAGATAAACAAACTGCCCGTGTGGCCGCTGAATTTTATACCAATGCCATCAATGTAATGAAAGGGGCCGAAGCCATATCCGAATATACTTCGCTACCTCGACAGGAAGCATTTGATATCGAATATTGGTTGTTGGAAGAAGCTAAATTGCAGCGTATGCCCAAACCCAAGCCCCTGTCGGGGAAGATAGCCTTGGTAACAGGGAGTGCGGGCGGTATTGGCAAGGCCATCGCAAAGAAGTTCGTACAGGAGGGCGCCGTGGTTGTGCTTAACGATCTCAACGGAGGGCGTTTGGAGGAGGCAGGGAAGGAATTCCAAGCCGCTTTCGGCAAAGATGCTTATGCTACGGCGCTATTGGACGTAACCAACGCAGATCAGATACAGCAAGCCTTCGATACAGCAGCATTGGCGTTCGGTGGTGTCGATATCGTCGTAAACAATGCCGGCCTTTCGATATCGAAATCAATTGAAGACCATACCCAAAAAGATTGGGACTTGTTGTACGATGTGCTGGTTAAAGGGCAATTCCTGGTGACACAAGCAGCGGTTACTGTGTTGAAGAAACAGGCAGTCGGTGGCGACATTATCAATATCGTCAGTAAGAATGCACTTGTAAGTGGCCCTAACAATGCTGGTTATGGCTCAGCCAAGGCAGCCCAACTGCATTTGAGCCGACTGAATGCAGCCGAACTCGGGGCAGATCATATCCGCGTGAATGTGGTCAACCCCGACGCCGTGATCAGCGACAGTAACATCTGGGCTGGAGGATGGGCCGAAGGCCGTGCCAAGGCCTATGGTATTACGGTGGAGGAGCTTCCCGCATACTATGCGAAGCGCACATTACTCAATGAAGTCATCCTTCCAGACGATATCGCCAACGCGTGTTTCGCGTTCACCGGTGGCCTGTTGAGCAAGTCCACCGGCAACGTGCTGAATGTCGATGGGGGTGTCGCCATGGCGTTTGTGCGTTAATGATCTTATTTTCGCAGAATTGTCAACTCAGTTGCTCCCTGAAAGCAATGGTTGATGATTCTGCTTACTTTTGTTAAGAAACTATTATGAATATCGATAAAAATCAAATAGCGGAACATAACCAACGGTTGGAAACGGTGCAACAACGCCGATTTGAGCGGTTGGTGGAAGACCTGCCTCATGCGGTAGATATTGTAAACAAATTAGTCGACTTCCAAGTGGCCATACCGAGCTGGGCATTAGGCACGGGAGGTACCCGTTTTGGCCGTTTCTCGGGAGGGGGGGAGCCGCGCAACTTGGAAGAGAAAATAGCGGATATTGGGCTGTTGCATGCCCTGAACCGGTCGAGCGGTGCTATTTCACTGCATATTCCATGGGATATTCCAGCGGATTACGAGGCTATCCGTACACTTGCCAGCCAGCATGGGTTGACATTTGACGCGATGAATTCCAATACCTTCCAAGACCAGCCTGGCCAAACGCACAGTTATAAATTCGGCTCCATGCAGCACGTCGACCGTGCGGTACGTAAGCAGGCGATCGATCATAATATAGAGGTCATCAAACATGGTATCGAACTGGGGTCGAAGTCGTTGACGGTATGGCTGGCGGATGGTTCCAGTTTTCCTGGTCAGCTCAACTTCCGCCGAGCTTTCCAAAATACCCTCGAAAGTTTGCAGGAAGTGTATTCGGCGCTGCCTGCTGATTGGAAAATCTTCGTGGAGTATAAAGCATTTGAACCCAACTTTTACTCGACGACGGTAGGAGATTGGGGGCAATCGCTGCTTTATGCCAGTAAACTGGGCGACAAAGCCTATACATTGGTCGACTTGGGGCATCACTTGCCGAACGCCAATATTGAGCAGATTGTCGCTTTGCTGTTGATGGAAGGTAAACTGGGTGGTTTCCATTTCAACGATTCCAAATATGGCGATGACGACCTCACAACGGGTAGTATCAAACCTTATCAATTATTCCTGATATTCAGTGAACTCGTTGAGGGGATGGATGCTCGTGGTATGGACCATACGAAAGACTTGGGGTGGATGATTGACGCTTCCCATAATCTGAAGGATCCGCTAGAAGATTTAATCCAATCGGTCGAAGCAATTCTGATTGCTTATGCACAGGCGTTGCTTATCGATCGTCCGGCACTGCGTGAGGCCCAGGCCGCAAACGACGTAACCCGAGCGCAGGAAGTGCTACAATTGGCATTCCGTACGGACGTACGTCCGTTGGTTGCGGAAGCGCGGCTGCGCGCAGGTGCAGCGTTGGATCCGATTGAGCTTTACAGGGCCTTGAATGTACGGGGTGAGTTAGTCAAGGAAAGAGGAGCGAAGACGGTAGCGACGGGGTTGTAGATGAAGAAACAAGTCATAGCGATATTCGACGTTGGCAAAACCAACAAAAAGCTCTTTCTATTCGATGAGCGCTATAAAATCGTGTTCGAGCGGTCGGCGCGGTTTACCGAGACGGAAGACGAAGATGGCGATCCTTGTGAGAACTTGGAAAGCCTACGTTTATCGGTGTTCGACTCCTTGCACGAGGTGTTCCGAAGGCCTGAATTTGATGTAAGGGCAATTAATTTTGCGGCCTATGGAGCCAGTTTGGTGTACGTAGACGAGAATGGAAAGCCGCTTGCGCCGTTATACAACTATTTGAAACCCTACCCCGAACAATTGCAGCGGCATTTTTACGAAACCTACGGCGGTGAGGAAAAGGTAGCCTATTCAACGGCCTCACCTGTGCTGGGCAGTCTTAATTCGGGGATGCAGCTCTATCGGATTAAATATGAAAAACCGGCACTTTTCGAACGGATACGCTATGCCCTGCATTTGCCCCAATACCTCAGCTTCTTGGTGTCGGGCCGTATGTACTCCGATATGACAAGCATCGGCTGCCATACGCAGCTTTGGGATTTCAATAAAAACGACTACCACGAGTGGGTACGCAATGAAGACATCGATGAAAAGCTCGCCCCTATTGTGGCGGGCGACGACATCTTCCCTGCCTCTTTTCCGGGGAATGGATATGGTGTAGGCGTGGGCCTACACGATAGCTCGGCGGCCCTGATACCCTACCTTGTGAGTTTCAGCGAGCCGTTTGTGTTGATTTCTACGGGAACTTGGTGCATCAGCCTCAATCCGTTTAACCATACACCGCTTACCAAAGCGGAGCTGGATGCTGATTGCCTCTGCTATATGCAATATCAGGGTACCCCGGTGAAGGCTTCGCGCCTCTTTGCCGGTTATGAACATGAGCAGCAGGTGAAACGTATTGCGGAGCACTTTGGCCAGCCTACGAGCCGTTACAGGAATATGGCGTATAATCCGCGTACCGTGGCGAAGTTGCGCAATGAGACTTCAGGGCCGGTACCTATCGGAAGTAAAGTATCTGCCTTTGCGCAACGTGACTTGTCGGATTACGCCTCATACGAGGAAGCCTACCATCGGCTGATGATGGATTTGATAGACTTGCAGGTGATTTCGACCGGACTTGCCATCAAAGGTTCGGAAGTGAAACGTATTTTTGTGGACGGCGGGTTCAGCAAAAATGCCATTTTCATGAATTTACTGGCCAACGCTTTTCCCGAAATGGAGGTTTTTGCAGCTTCCATGGCGCAGGCAACCGCAGTGGGCGCGGCATTGGCTATTCACGCGGCATGGAATAAGCGTCCGTTGCCGAATGACTTAATAGAATTGCGTTTTTACGCGCATTCGAATATAACCTAATGTATTAGGTTCCATGGGCCCAACGGAGAATGATTTTTTCGTGCGGAGACCATGCTGTGAGTAATATGAATACACCGTTAGCCATTACCACGAAACGTCATCAGCAGATAGATAGAAAACAAAGAAAGCAATGAATCCTGAGCTACTGAAATACAACCCCCAATATCCGTCGGTTCAAGACCTGAAAAGGAAGGCGAAACGACGTATCCCGAAGTTCGCGTTCGACTATCTCGAAGGTGGATGTAACGACGAGCTGAATCTCTGGCGCAATGAAGCGGATTTCCGCGATATACAGCTCATTCCCCGGTATCTCAAAAAACATCGCGGGGTCGATATGCAAACCGAATTGTTCGGGCACGTGTACGATGCGCCTTTTGGCATATCACCCATCGGCCTGCAAGGCCTTATGTGGCCCAACGCACCGGAAATATTGGCCAAAGCTGCATTGAAACATAATGTGCCTTATATTTTGAGTACGGTGTCTACCAGCAGCATCGAGCGTATTGCGGACGTGTCGGAGTCCCGGTTTTGGTTCCAGTTATATCACCCTACCGAGAATAAGCTGCGCGACGATATCCTCCGCCGCCTAGAAGCGGTACGTTGCCCCGTTTTGGTGGTTTTAGTCGATGTGCCGTCATTCGGGATGCGTTATCGCGAAATCAAGGCGGGCCTTTCCATGCCACCCAAGATGACCATTAACAACTTCCTTCAAGCGGCTATCCGACCTGGATGGGCGCTTGAAACGCTGCGGGTGGGAATACCTGAGTTTGCTACGTTGAAACCTTATATGGATAAAAGCCTCAACCTAAGCCAGCTCGGCAAATTTATGAACGCCACCTTTACTGGCAGGGTAGATGTGGATAAAGTAAAAGCTATCCGGGACCTATGGAAAGGCAAGTTAGTTATCAAAGGGGTGGTGTGCGATGAAGATATGGAGGCAAGTATTGGATTGGGGGCAGATGGTGTGATTGTGTCTAATCATGGCGGCCGGCAAATCGATGCCGGGGAATCGACCATTAAACCGCTGAAAGGCCTGGTGGACAAATATGGCAATCAGATCAAGGTGATGATCGATAGTGGCCTGCGGTCCGGTCCGGATATTGGCCGTTCGTTGGCCTGTGGCGCGGACTTTACCTTCATGGGGCGACCATTCATGTATGGTGTTTCGGCATTGGGCAAGCGTGGTGGAGACCACACTATTGCCTTACTCAAGGCCCAGCTGAAGCAGGTCATGGAGCAGGTGTGCTGTGAAAAGATAGGTGATTTCCCCGGGACATTGGCAGGATAGTCGTTATATTTTGCCATTTTTGAGGCTGCGTATTCACACAGCTGATTATGAGCATTGTTCAACTCGTCGCTGTTATTGGGCTGGTGGCCTTCTGTCTACCCGCATTAGTTCGAAACGGTAGACGGATTTGGGATTCATGCGATATGCTAACCATCTGTATCCCTATATTGAACAATATGTGAACGATTGAAAAGCAGCTAGCCATGGGAAAATTACATCGTAGGGAGTTCATCAAATTATCGGCCGCCGCCGGGCTTACGGCTGCGGTATGGGAGCCGTTGTTGCAGCGGGCACTGGCCGTGGAGGCGCATAATACCACACGGTCCATCAACGATGTGGAACACATTGTTATCCTTATGCAAGAAAATCGTTCTTTCGATCATTATTTCGGCGCCATGCGGGGTGTGCGTGGGTTTGGCGATCGGTTCCCCATTCCATTGGCAAGCGGTCAGCGGGCTTTCCACCAGTCCGATGGGAAGCAGATTGTGCCGCCCTATCGGGCAAATAAAAACACCTCGAACGCCGCGTTGATCAACGGCACGCCGCACAATTTCCCGGATACGCAGGCGGCTTGGAACCAAGGGAAGTACGGGTTTTGGCCATTATTCAAGACACCTTATTCCATGGCTTACTATACACGTGAAGAAATCCCATTCCAATATGCAATGGCCGAATATTTTACCATCTGCGATGCCTATCACTGTTCCATAGCCACGGGCACCGATCCCAATCGGATTGTGTTTTGGTCCGGTTCGGTGTGCGACCCCGAAAAGCGGGCGGCAGGTATCAATTGTACCGACGCAGACGCAGAACCGGTCAACTTACGTTGCTGGATCGAGGGACATATGCCCGAACCGGGTTATACCTACCAGGGGAGTGCATTCACTTGGCCCACGATTCCCGATGTATTGCAAGAGGCCGGCGTAAGCTGGCGTATTTATCAGGACCCGAACGATAATTGGACCGGTGCTATGCACGGTTGCCTCGCATTCGAAAGCTTCCGGAATGCCAAGCCGGGATCACCGATCTATGAAAATGGAATGCGTCATTGGTCAATACAAGACCTCACCAATGACGTGAAGAACGGCACGTTGCCCCAGGTGAGTTGGGTTTTACCATCGCAAAGCAATTCGGAGCATCCCGGAGCACCTTCCAGCCCATACCGAGCAGCGGATTTCACGCACGACGTGCTTACGGCCATTACAGCCAATCCCGAAGTGTGGAGCAAAACGGTATTCTTTCTCACATTTGACGAAAATGACGGCCTTTTTGATCATTTGCCAGCACCCGCGGTACCTTCGTACAACCTGGACAATACCCTCGCCGGCAAATCGACGGTCGATGTGGCCGGTATGTATTTTCACAACGATAAAGATAATCTTGAGGACACGGAGGCAGACCGTGTTTATATCGATAAGCGGGATACGATTTCCGGCAACCTACGCCCCTGGGGTATGGGGCCCAGGGTGCCGATGTACATCCTGTCGCCTTGGAGTAAAGGGGGGTGGGTAGACTCCACTGTTGCCGACCATACTTCTGTAGCTCAATTTATCGAGAAACGGTTCGGTGTAACGATCCCGGCCATCTCGCCTTGGCACCGCGCCGTGAGTGGTGATTTGACATCAGCATTTGATTTTGTCACGCCCAACGATCCAAAATTCCCCCGAATGCCCGATACCTCTGGATTCGAAGCGATCGATGCGGCTTCAAAAGCCCTGCCCAAGGCCGTTGCGCCTCAAAAGCCATCACAGCTCTATCAGGAAAAAGGGACTCGGTTATCCCGGGCACTCCCTTACACATTGCATTGTACACTTCATTATTTGCATGATGACGGTCAGGTGCGGCTGCTATTCGAAAATAAAGGGGTAAAGGGCGCTGTATATCATGTGTACGACATGAACCGACTGGAGCGGATACCGCGTCGATACACGGTAGAAGGCGGGAAATCGTTAACCGATGAATGGGATGCAACCGAAACGGGGGGGAGATATGATCTGGAAGTGTATGGCCCTAACGGCTATTTCCGTAAGTTCGCCGGAAACATGCAAACTGTCGAACCGGAGGTGGCGTTGGATTACAACCAACAGGAAGATGGAATTTCAATCCGGTTGCAACACGACGCGCAAATGTCGCTTCAGGTGAGCCTGACCGCTAACGCTTATGGATATCCTGCTTCGGAAGAATTAACGGTTATTGTGGGAAAGCCGTTGGAGAAATATATATCGCTGAAAAACAGTGGTAATTGGTATGACTTCACCGTGCAGACCGCTGATGGGTATTTCTGCCGTTTTGCCGGGCGTGTAGAGACCGGTAAACATGGTGTCAGCGATCCGGCAATGGCCACATCATTGTAATGATTGTCTCAGCGAGCGTTTAGTGCCAAGGATTAAAATGGCGTCGGTTTCCGCTGCCAAAGTCGCCTCTACATAGTTCGGACCGTTGGTTAACAGGGCGGATTCATAGGTGCCCGTCTCGGGATAATACCATTTTGCGATTCTGATCGTTTCGGGGTCGGCATAGCTAATCCGGAACGTTTGGGCTACCGGGGTATAGATAAGCATCGTGCCGTTGATCTCATCGGTAAGCATCATGATGGTGTCGAAGATGCCGTTTTCTCCACTTTGCTCGATGATATCGCCCGGGGTTGGCCTGAAGTTCCACCAGTTGAATTGATTGAAAAATGTATGGAGCCGACCCACCTGAATGCTTGCGGCGCTATTGATGCCGTCTTCCCAATCGTACGCCGTTGGCTCTTTCATTCCGTGGTTGTATGACGTTTCACCTACCCTTAGCCACGGCCATGTACTCCATGCTCCATATCCTACACCTGCCACTGGTGCACTGAACATACTCCACAACGTGCTTTTTCTCACTTCATAGCTGTTTCCGTCATTTCCCTGCCGTTCATAGACCGGCTCGGTATCGATGATGGGGCGGGGGCGTAAGGCACGCCAATCTCGTACTACCGGTCCGTTCGTTTTCCAGCGGACCACGGCTTCGGAATTCGAATGCCCGGTCTGATAAGATACGATGTCTAGCCAGGCCTCGTTTTCGTAGGCTCGAGCATACCATTGCAAACCAGCGGTATGTAGGGTAACCAAGCTCTGTTTTCCATCGCCGAATACCGCGCGTCCTATGCGCTTCCATTTTTCCTCGTTGTTGCCCGTGTAAATGCCATCGCCCCCTAAGTTCCAGATGATATGATAGGCATCGTATCGGGCCTTCAGGTAATGGGCTAGCTTAATTGCACTTGCTATTGGCAAATCAGTGCCTGGGCTGCCACCACCTTTCCATGCCCATAGCATTACCGGAGCCGCTACTAACCCGTGTTGGTTAATCTGCTCGATTTTTCTATCCAGCATTTGGAAAAACGTCGGATTGATGAGCAGTGTATCTGTCCCCCAAAAAGGTACCTCATTTAAGGCGTCCTTAGGAAGCCCCCGCCATGGGGTTGTGACAAACTGGATGGCCGTGTAATTGTTTTCTTGCCGTTGTGCGAGATATGTTTCCCATTCCGCATCGTTTGAACGCAAGGCACCATTCCAAGCCGTACAAACCAAGTAGAAAAAAGGGGTGCCGTCGGCGTATGTTAGGTGGTAACTCCCCGGTTCGCACGTTATTTTCCCGTGGGTATAAATGGCTGATGCAGTTTTTCTTTTCCGACAGGTGAATGTTCCGGTTCGACCGTGCAAGATTTTGTTGGAGGTGTCTGAAGCATATGTGCGATATTGCCACACTCCCGTTTCATTGGGCATGAACCTCAGTTTCCAACAGCTATCCCCATCCCAAAACGCATCAATGGTATATTGTTTCTCGGAGGGTGAGGTAACGATAGCTCCCACCTTGACGTCATAAAGAGGGTTTTTATAAACCATTTCACTGTACATCGTGATTTCGATGGGATGCCAAATGCCAATATACTGCGTTTTCTTTGCTTCGGCCAATTGTGTGGAAAAAAGGAGACCGAGGAACCAACCAGTAAGTGCGTATCTACGAAAAAGAAGCATATAAAATTAGTGTTTACACCGGATCAATAGGTGTTTCCCTCAAAGATAAACTTTTTCAGGATAGCTTGAAACGATAAGGCCCGTAAAATGGGGAGGGTCAGGATGGTTCAGGTTGCCGTAGGGCTGTCTAGTCGTATCTTTGGCCTAGTCGCCGGAGCACGAAAGGCGTCAACCAACTAGTGAGCAATGGTTATCAAGTTATGTTTCGCTTTAAGATTTATTCGCTACCGCGTTCCTTATATAAATGTTGTGCAAACCTTCCCGAAGGAAAATAAATATCAGAAAGATTTTTAATATGATGAAAAGCGCTTTACGTTATGGGCTGGTGTCGGTCATCCTTATTTCATTCATCTCGTGCCAGGAGAAGGCAGAAGTTTGGCCTTTTAAACCTTCCCCTGGGAGCAGTATCGTAATCATCGGCAACTCGTTTGCCGAGGGCCTGCAGCGAAGCAATTATTTCGAGACCTTGCTGCACCGGAGTTTCCCGGAGCACCATCTTCGTGTGCGGAATCTGGGCTGGAGCGCCGACGAGATAGACCTCCGTCCGCGGCCGTTGAATTTCGGCACGTTGCAGGAACACATCCACCGGCAGGGTGCCGACGTGGTCATTGCCTGCTTCGGCATGAACGAGTCGTTCGATGGGCTGGATAGCCTGGCAGCATTCGAGGAGGACCTTAAGGTCTTCCTTACGGGCTTGTTGGCGCATAGCCATGGCAATAAGGAACCCCTACAGATCATATTGGTATCGCCAATAGCGCATGAGGCTCTGGGGGGGTCTCTTCCCGATCCATCCGAACATAACAAGTCACTGAAGGCCTATACCCGCGGCATGCGTCAGGTAGCACATGCACTGGATATCCCCTTCATCGACCTTTATACCCCCACCCGTAAATTGATGGAAGGAGGGAGCGAGCCGTTGACCGGTAATGGTATCCATCTGACGGACAGTGGATACCGCCTCGTGAGCGAATTGATGGCTACATCGCTGGATCTGCCTATTGCCAGCTGGCCCAGCGAAGTGCAAATCGCAGGCTTGAAGGAAGTCGTAGCAGCGAAGAATCAGCATTTCTTCTACCGCCATAGGGCACAGAACGGCGAGTACATTTACGGCCGCCGGCGTGATTGGGCAGGAGGTGGGGCGCTCCCGGAGGAGTTGCATGAACTCGACGGGATGGTGGAGCGCTTGGACAGCCTGGTGTGGGCCGGCGCCGACAGCGGGAGTGTGATAGACCTGCAGGCCCTGGGACGCGTGGTATCCACTGCCGGTGCGGGAAGTGCCCGCACGGCAGCGCCCTCCACAACCGCTGCGGATTTGGAGGCTGCAAGATCGCAGTTCGTCCTGCCGGAAGGGTATGAAATCGAGTTATTCGCCTCGGAAGTAGACTTCCCGCTGGCCAACCCCGTATCGATCACGTTCGACGCGGGTGGGAAGATGTGGGTGGCTACCATGCCATCCTATCCGCACTACACGCCCGGCAGTCCACCCAACGACAAGATCATCGTGCTGGAAGATACCGACGGGGATGGTAAGGCCGATACCCACACCGTATTCGCTGACAGTCTGTATCTGCCGCTGGGCTTCGAACTGGGCGATGGTGGCGTATACCTTACGCAGGCACCCGACTTCGTGTTCCTCCAGGATACCGACGGTGACGGGAAAGCTGACCGGCGGCAGATCTTGCTCTCAGGGTTCGGCACCGAAGACGCCCATCATACGTTGAATACCTATGAGTGGGGCCCCGATGGGGCATTGTATATGCACATGGGCACCTTCCTGCACACGCAGGTGGAAACGCCTTACGGGCCGCGCCGGGGTGCCTACGGAAATACCTGGCGATATGAGCCCCGCACCATGAAGTTCGATGAGTATATATCCTATCCTTATGCCAATCCCTGGGGCAACGTCTTCATGCGTGACGGCACGCACCTGATCGCCGATGTGTCTACTGGAATGAATTATTTCGCCCCGCCACTTACAGTGGCCATAGACTATCCGAAGAAGCACATGGGCATGAAGGATTTCCTGACTTCGCCATCTAAACCTAAGACCTGTGGCATGGAAATCATATCCAGCCGCGCCTTCCCCGACAGCGTGCAAGGAAATGTACTGTTCAATACTTTCTTGGGCTTCCAGGGGATCCGGCAGCACCGGGTGTCCGAATCAGGCAGCGGGATCGTCGGCGAAGAGACTACGCCACTGCTTCAGTCCAAAGACCCCAATTTCCGGCCGGTGGACCTGCAGTTCGGACCCGACGGCGCGCTTTACGTTGTCGACTGGTACGATCCGATTATCCAGCACGGAGAACAGGCCTTCCGCGATCCGCAACGCGATCATATGCGTGGCCGTATCTGGCGGATCACCCATAAGGATAAGCCCACGCTGAATCCGACCGACCTGAGCCGCTTGGATATCCCGGGTTTGCTAGACCAATTGAAAGTGCCGGAAGACAGGACGCGTTACCGTGCACGACGGCAGCTCCGTGAATTCCCCGCCGCTGAGGTGCTGGCCGGCTTGGCGGATTGGGTCGATGCGTTGGATGCCTCGAGCCCTCAGGTCGAATACCACCGGTTGGAAGGCTTGTGGGTGTACCAGCAGTTCAACCAGCCTAACGAAAGGCTTTTGGATGAGTTGTTGGCCAGCGGAGACCACCATGTCCGTGCCGCGGCCACGCGCGTGCTACTATATTGGTCCCACCGTATCCAAGACGGGTACCGCAGGCTCATCGAGATGTCGGTGGATGCCTCTCCCAGAGTACGCCTGGAGGCGATAGCTGCGTTGAGCCATTTTGAGATAAAAGAGACGGTGCTGGCATTATTGGCGACAACGGAATTGCCCGTAGATGATTACATTGGCTATGCACTGGGCGAATCGTTCAAGCACCTTAAGCCGGTGTGGATGGAGATGTTCCGGGAAGACAAGCACTTCTTGGCGGATGAGCCGGAAAAGGTTGACGCGCTGCTCAGGCCATTGGCCTCGGCCCAGGAACTGCAGGTCCCGGGGTTCATCACGGAAGATGCTACGTACCGGCAATACGGCGTGGAGCCACTTTCCGCGGCCGACTTCACGGCGCTGGCTGGCGTGGTCGCCGTTGAGCGGTTCCGCGAGCGCCATCGGGATATTCTAGCGCCACGGGCGGACGCTGCTGCCGGCGGCGGAGCGGCCGGAAAGGAGCTCGGTGAGATCGTGATCCACCTGAAAGCTTTGCCAGGAAAGATGGCGTTCGATCGGGATACACTCACCGCCACGCGGGGAAAATCGGTGTCGCTGCTGTTCGATAACAGCGACCAAATGCCCCACAACATCGTGGTGGCCAAGCCGGGCACCCTGGAAAAGGTGGGCACGGCCGCCGATGCCATGGCCGGCCTGCCGGATGGGTACGAACGGCATTTCGTCCCTGATATGCCGGAAGTGCTATCTGCTACTCCGCTGGTCAATGCCGGAGAGACCTACCAGCTGGACTTCGTGGCACCCGACGCACCGGGTGATTACCCGTTTATCTGCACATTTCCTGGTCACTGGCGGGTTATGCAAGGTGTCTTGGTCGTTAACTGATGAACATTGGCTTGACTGATTATTTTATCAACCCTTAAAATAAGTTTGAATCACCACTAAAGAGACATGAAATTTAATATCGCAAAATGGGTAACGTTGGGTTTATTGGCAGTTCCCTTTGGGCTTGTTGGACAGTCGTTGCCGGCAACGGACGCCTTGGGCAGGAAATTACCTGCATATGATGAGGTGGGTGATGTCCGGACAGATAAGTTCGTAGGTATATTCTATTGGACCTGGCACAATCATTTCGCTGATAGTCCGCCTTACAATGTCTCCGAATTGCAAAAGTTGAACAATGGTATGTTTGCCGACTATGAACATCCGGCTTGGCCCAAAGACGCTTCGTACTATCATTGGGCCGAGCCGTTATTTGGCTATTACCGAAGTACAGACCGTTGGGTACTGCGCCGCCATGCGGAAATGCTCGCTGATGCGGGAGTGGATGTAGTAGTGTTCGATTGCACCAATGGTTCCTACACTTGGGAAGAATCTTATATGACGCTCTGTGAGGTCTTTGCTGAAGCCCGAAGAGCAGGTATAAAGACACCGCAGATTGCATTTATGTTGGGTTTTGCCGCCCACGAGGGAAGTCTTACAGCAATTACCAAGATTTATCAACATTTGTATGCGCGAGGCTTGTATCGCGATCTTTGGTTTCAGTGGAAAGGCAAGCCACTGATCATGGCGTACTTTGAGCATTTGGAAGCAAAAACCGGTAATCAACAAACAGATCGATTGTATAGCGATATCCGACAATTTTTTACGTTTAGGCCCCCACAACCGGTTTATGATAAAGGCCCCCAACGTGATGACCACTGGGGGTGGTTGGAAATCTACCCCCAGCATGGTTTTGCGGCCAAAGACTTAGGAGGCTACGAACAAGTAACCGTGGGCGTAGCGCAAAACTGGACCAAGGAAAATGGATTAAGTGCGATGAACGCGCCGGGAGCGTTTGGCCGAAGCTATACCCACAGCGGTGGGCATGTGGATGATAACAGTCGGATCGCCTATGGGTTGAACTTCCAAGAACAGTGGGGCCGGGCGTTGGAAATCGATCCTGAGTTTGTCTTCGTGACAGGGTGGAACGAATGGGTGGCAGGTAGAGCAAAAGAATGGAGCGGTACGCCCAATGCCTTTCCCGATCTCTTCGACCAAGAGCATAGTCGTGATATTGAACCGATGAAAGGTGGCCATGGTGATGCCTACTACTATCAATTAGCAGCCAACATACGCCGTTTTAAGGGCGTTACCCCCCAACATTATACAGAAAGGGATACCGGTATCCGTATTGATGGCAATATGGCCGATTGGGTGGCTGTCGGGCCGCGATTTGACGCACACCGGGGAAATACCAAACACCGGGAAGAGAAAGGATGGGGCGACCTGTATTACCGGAATACGACGGGTCGGAACGACATCATCGGTGCGAAGTCTACCTTTGACGACCGCTACATTTACTTTTACGTGGAAACGGCAGCGTCTCTTACCGATATCAACAACCCGTTATGGATGAACCTCCTGATTGACATTGACCGTGACTACAACACGGGATGGGAAGGCTATGATTTTATCGTCAACCGGGTAAGCCCCCGAAAGGGGAAGGCGGTGCTTGAGCGAAACAAGGGAGGCTGGAAATGGCGTCGCAGCGGAGCGGTCGAATTTGCCGTAACGGGCAATCAACTCGAGCTACGGATTGATCGGAAAGCATTGGGCATGACCGAAAGTGTGGACATCGAATTCAAGTGGACAGACAACGTACCACAAACCGGTGATATCATGGATTTTTACCAATTCGGCGATGTAGCCCCTTTGGGGCGGTTCAACTACTATTTGACGGCGGTTGGACAGCGATGAACCATTACCTCATGGATTGGCAAAAAAGTGGCGGCAATTAGTAAACGTCGCTGTGTAAGCCGATTAAAACTTGCATATACAGTGTTGTTTCTCTACTTTTGCACGCAAGTAAAAGTCTATATAATTATGGTGTGCCGCCTAAAGACGAATAGCACACCGAATCGAAACAACAAATGAGTTACAACGAGAGTAAAACAACAATCGATATTGGCGGTGGTCGCCAGATCGAGATTTCCACTGGGAAGATGGCCAAGCAGGCAGACGGCTCGGTGGTAGTTAAGCAGGGGAAAACCATGCTATTGGCTACAGTGGTTTCCGCACAGGAACCCAAACCCGGAGCAGACTTCCTGCCTCTTTCGGTAGATTACCAAGAAAAGTATGCTTCTACAGGGCGTATTCCTGGTGGGTTCTTACGCCGCGAGGCCCGGCTGTCGGATTACGAGATTCTTATTTCAAGGTTGGTCGACCGCGCCTTGCGTCCTTTGTTCCCCGAGGATTACCATGCCGATACGCAGGTAATGATATCGCTGATATCAGCCGACAAAGACATCATGCCCGACGCCCTAGCCGGATTGGCAGCTTCGGCAGCCATAGCGGTTTCTGATATCCCATTCAATGGGCCGATATCGGAAGTTCGGGTTGCCAAGATCGACGGTCAGTTGGTCATCAACCCGTTGCTTAGCGAGCTCGAAAACGCAACACTTGAATTTATCGTCGCAGGGTCTGCCAACGACATTGTTATGGTGGAAGGCGAAGCCAAGGAAATTTCTGAATCTGAGATGGTAGAGGCGATCGAGTTTGCCCATCAAACCATTAAAAAGCAGGTGCAGGCACAGGTAGAACTTGCCCAGTTGGTTGGTAAAACGATCAAACGCGAATATAGCCACGAACCGACTAATCCGGAGCTGCGCGACCAGGTATTTGCTGCTACCTATGATAAAGTGTATGCCGTGGCCAAATCCGCTTCTGCCAAACATGAGCGTAGCGAAAAGTTCAGGGAAATCGGTAGCGATTTCGTAGAAGCTACATTTGGAGAAGAGGAGCTTGATGAAGATACGGCATTTTTGGTGAAAAAATATTACCACGATGTTCAATACGAAGCGATCCGCAATTTGGTGTTGGATGAGGGTATCCGACTTGACGGGCGCGATGTGCGGACCGTCCGTCCGATATGGAGTGAAGTGGACTATCTTCCTGCCGCGCATGGATCGGCCGTCTTTACTCGAGGCGAGACCCAATCCCTTACATCGGTGACGCTGGGTGCCAAGGACGACGAACAAATGATTGACGGCGCGTTTATCCATGGCTACAATAAATTCCTTTTACATTATAATTTCCCGGCATTTTCCGTAGGCGAGGTACGTCCCAACAGGGGGCCGGGCCGTCGCGAGGTCGGCCATGGTAACTTGGCCATGCGGTCCTTGAAGCAAGTATTGCCAACGGGCGACGATAACCCCTATACCATCCGGGTGGTATCCGATATCCTCGAATCGAACGGTTCCTCATCTATGGCTACCGTTTGCGCAGGTACCTTGGCGTTGATGGATGCAGGGGTAAAGCTCAAGGCACCCGTATCCGGTATTGCAATGGGCCTGATCACCGATGAAAAGAGTGGTAAATACGCGATATTGAGTGACATTCTAGGTGATGAAGATCACTTGGGCGATATGGACTTTAAAGTAACTGGTACCGAACAAGGTATTGTGGCTTGTCAAATGGACCTGAAAATCAACGGCCTGAAATGGGAGGTTTTGACACAGGCGTTGGAACAGGCGAAGGAAGCGAGGCTCCATATCCTCAACGAGATGAAGAAGACGCTTGCCGAACCACGTGCCGACTACAAACCGCACGCACCGCGCATCATCAGCTTCTCCATCGATAAGGAATTTATAGGTGCAGTTATTGGACCGGGCGGTAAAATCATTCAGGAAATGCAGCGTGAAACCGGGGCCACCATCGCAATCGACGAAGTCGACAATAAAGGGGTGGTTCAAGTATTCGCCGATGATAAAGCATCTATAGATGAAGCAGTGCGCCGTATCAAGGCCATTGCTGCGAAACCGGAAGTGGGTGAAGTTTATGAAGGTAAGGTGAAATCAATCATGCCATTCGGTGCGTTCATCGAGATCATCCCCGGAAAAGATGGCTTGCTCCATATTTCGGAAATCGATTGGAAGCGGTTCGAGAACATGGATGGAATCTTCAACGTGGGCGACATCGTAAAGGTGAAACTGTTGGACATCGATAAGCAAGGTAAATTGAAACTATCCCGGAAAGCATTGATTCCAAGGCCGGAAAGGAAAGAAGAGGTATAAGCCTCATTGGTTTGATAATTTGAGATGCTGATTTGAAAACAGCCTAAGCGGCGTTTTCAAATCAGCTTTTTTTTATCCAAGGGTATATCTTTGCGCCTATTCAATCAGCCTATCAACCCCTGGCCATGTTTCGGGTCTCTTTCCATACTTCTTACTGGACCTTCGTCCCATTTTGAAAACAAGTTCACCACCCTTAAGCATTGTCTTATGGTGAATATAGGTTTTATCATACGGCTCGCCATTTAGTGTGGCCGACTGGATATAACGGTTTTCCATCCCATTGTTTAAAGCGCGGATAGTAAACCGATTGCCATTTGGTAAGGTGAACGTGGTTTCGTCGGCAACGGGACTACCGAATACATATTCACTACTGGCTGGATTTGCTGGGTATAATCCGGCAATGCTCCATACCGCCCAAGCACTCATTTGGCCAGCATCTTCATTCCCCGCATACCCATCCGGCCCATCATGGTACATGGAGTCTACAATCTGGCGTACGTGCTCCTGCGTTTTATGCGCCTGTCCGATATAACTATACATATATGCAATATGGTGGCTTGGCTCGTTGCCGTGGGCGTATTGGCCGATAAAGCCGCTCGCATCGGGCGAGATGTTGTCGCCGTGCATCTCAGAAGGGGCAGCAAACAACTCGTCGAGTTTGGCGCCCAAAGCTTCGTTGCCGCCGTATAGTTCGGCCAGCCCTCGTACATCATGCGGCACGAAGAAGGAATGTTGCCAGGCGTTGCCCTCGATGTAGTGGCTTTTAGCGAATTCGTGTTCAGACCAGAACGGATCGAACGGCGCTACGAATGTGCCATTCGATAATTTTGCACGCATAAAGCCGGTTTGGGGATCGAATAGGTGGATATATGACTTGGCGCGGTTCATGAAGGTGGCATAATCCGCTTTTTTTCCAAGTTTTTTTGCTACTTGGGCAATACACCAATCATCAAAGGCATACTCGAGCGTAATGGTCACACTTCCGCCGGCCTTGTCCTGGGGCAGATAGCCATATTCGATATAATCGGGTACACCACGGATATCCTGGTATGCGCTTTTCAACATAGCTTGGTATGCCCTTTCGGCATCCAACCCCGGCCAATCTTTCAGAATCGCATCAGCTAAGACTGGAATAGCATGATAGCCCGTCATGGTATTGGTTTCCCACGTGCTGAGATCCCACACTGGTAACAAACCATTTTCATCGTAAAAGGCCAGCATACTGTTCAACATGTCTGTATAACGGTCGGTTTGTGTCAATGTAAAGAGCGGTTTCAATGCGCGGAACGTGTCCCATAATGAAAAGAGCGTATAACGGCTACGGCCATCGGCGAACGTATGGACGTCGCCATGGGCATTTTGGTACTCACCATCGGTGTCCGAGTAAAGCGTTGGTGCGATTGCCGTATGATAAAGTGCCGTATAGAAAATTCGTTTCAGTACCGTATCGGTAGATGTGATCTTTATTTTTTGAAGTTCGTGTTCCCATTGGTCGGCGGCCGACTGACGGACATGATTGAAATCCCATCCTTGGATTTCCGCCAATGCTGCCAGCGCCTTCTGATAGCTGGTGGTAGACAACGCCATTTTTAACATAACGGGCTCGTCAGTAGCGTGCTCAAATAGGAGCTGTGCGGCCACGCCGGTGCCCTTATCATACGTTTCGGCCATATCGATCATGTCCGATGCGTTTTCTCCGTCGTGTAGGATGGTCCGCGTAAAGGGTGAATTTGTCCGTGCGGCGAAATAAACCCGCTGGACACCAGCCCAGCCCGAAGAGAAACGGTAACCCACCAGTGTACTGTCGTTGAGGATGCTAATATGGGATTCCGTTGGTGTATCCCAATTTTGGTGGAATGCTAGGTCGAGGCGTACAGTAGGTGTGCTGCCATCGGGAAAGGTGTAGCGGTGTAAGCCACAGCGTGCCGTTGCGGTAAGTTCAGCACAGATGCCGTTATCCAATGTTACCTTGTAATACCCTGGTGAAGCCGTTTCATTGGCGTGTTTGAATGGGGTTTTCGAAGATGTGACCGTGTCAGGAAGCGGAGTGGTGAGTGGCATAACGGAAACATCCAGCCAATCACCTATACCGGTGCCGCTAAGGTGTGTATGGCTGAAACCGGCAATCAGGCTATCGCTGTAATGGTAGCCGCTGCACCAATCCCAGCCGTTTCGGCCGTTATCGGGGCTGAGTTGCACCATTCCAAAGGGTACTGTTGCGCCGGGGAAGGTGTGCCCGTGGCCCCCCGTGCCGATGAAAGGGTCGACATAAGAAACCAGTGCGTCCTGTGACCAACTGAACGTACAAAATAAACTAAGTATAACAGAAATGCTTAAACGCCTTAGCATGTTTACCCCCTGAATTGTTTACCACATTATGTTCCTGTAAAACTAGTTTATTATTCCAAGACGACGAATTTTTAATAAATTATTTTGTCCTACGTCATAAAAAATACATAGGTTTGCGCCGTTGCTAAACATTAAGCTTTTTATGCTAAAATGAAAAAGAAGATACTCATCAGCGACATCGCTAAAGATTTAGGTGTGTCCGTCACCACCATATCATTTATTCTGAACGGTAAAGCCAAGGAGAAACGCATCAGTGAAGGGCTGACGAAGCGGGTGCTGGAACACGTTCAGAAGGTGGGTTATAAACCTAATGAGCTTGCGAAAAGCCTACGCACGGGAAAGACGAAGATTATCGGCTTAGTCATTGAAGATATTTCCAATCCATTCTTTGCTAATATCGCCCGGCTTATCGAAGCTAAGGCATACAGTAGAGGCTATCGTATTATCTACTGCAGCACCGACAACCAACCCGAGAAAGCCACCGAACTCATTCAGCTTTTCCGCGACCGACATGTCGATGGTTATATCATCACACCGTCCGAAGGGGTAAGAGAGAGCATTGCATCGCTGTTGAACAACCAATTGCCGGTGGTATTATTCGATAGGTATATACCCGGCCTAGCGACCAGCCACGTCATTACGGATAATGTACGTGGCGCTTATGACGCCACCGCACACTTGGCGCAGCAGGGCCATCGTCGCATCGCTATGGTAACGTTATATTCATCGCAGACGCAAATGCGGGACCGAATGGATGGGTATATGCGTGCTATCGATACCTATAAACTACAACCCTATGTGAAAAAAGTGAATATGGCTGATGATGAACCGACGGTCATGGCCGATTTCTATGCGTTTATGGAACACCAGCAGCCCGATGCGGTCTTTTTTGCCACCAATTATTTGGCCATCGCCGGCCTGAAAGCTTTGAAACAACACCAATTACCTGTCCCCGCAGTTGTTTCTTACGACGATCATACACTTTTCAAGCTGTTTACACCCACTATTACTGCGGTGTCCCAACCTATCGAAGCCATTGCCAGCGAATTGATTAATATTTTATTAAACCAACTCGATGGGAAGGAAAAAGAATCTAAACAAGTTGTTTTGCCTTCAGAACTGATTATTAGGGAGTCTTCGATGCTACAAACTTCATCGATAGGGAATTGACACAGTGCCGGGTGTTCTTCGGAGTGAATTGCTCCCCAACAAAGACATGGCCCAAATGGCCACCGCACCTCGCGCACAGGATTTCCGTGCGCCGCCCGTCCGCGTCGGGGACGTGTTTTACAGCTCCCTCGATTTCATCGTCAAAACTAGGCCATCCACAATGTGATTCAAATTTGTCTTCCGACCGGTAAAGGGGGGCATCACAACGCTTGCATACGTAAGTGCCGTGTGCTTTGTTGTCGAGCAAAGCTCCCGTAAAAGGCCTTTCCGTTCCTTTATGCAGGATGACGTATTCCTCCTCGGCAGTCAATTCGTTGTACTTTAATGTATCCATTTTGTTAGTAATTTTGGGTGGTTCGTTAGCACCGGACTTCCCACGGTTAATCCGCTCTTGGGAAGTTTGCCCGCAAGCCGTTTGTAACGATAAAAACACTAGTATGAATCCTATGTAACGCATCATAACTCGTTTTCTTTGAACAAGGCAAAACCTAGAACTGCCCATTATGCGAATATACATGATTTATCCCTAACGTGTTTTCATCCAAAAGTCATTATTTGGACCGCTCCATCTGATAATAGAAAATAATTTTTGAATACACAAACTTAGGTGAATTCCCTGCTATTGTTGCCGGTCGGATGAATTCGGGTAAAACAGGTTATACGGGCTTTAATGGCCTATTTCAATCAATTTAGAACGATTATAAATTGTTAAATTCAGTCATCCCATTGTCATCCATACGGCAATAAGTTATACTTTTGTGGCATTATTAAAGGGGTGTAGTTCCATTGATTCAGATTACCCAAATTTTAACATTTATCATTATCAGTATAACGTGCTCGATATGAGACATATCTCGTTAGTTTTTGAAAGAATTGCCAAGCCGGTATCGGTTGCGTTGGTGTTGTTGTTTGCGGTTTCCTCATTGCAAGCGCAGGATCCAAAGGAGGGCGAGACGATTTTTAGAGCCAACTGTACAAGTTGCCACAAAATAGAGACCAAATTTATCGGCCCGGCGTTGACCAAGGTCTATGAACATCGGGAAGAAGAGTGGTTGCTGAAATGGATCCACAATGCGCCTGCAATGATTGCATCGGGTGATCCCATTGCGCTGGAGTTGGAATCGCAGTTCCCGGGTGCTATGTCAGCTTTCCCGCAGCTGACGGAAGATCAAATCAAGAGCGTATTGGCTTACATCAAGTCCGAAGATGAAAAGGCTGCTGCTGCCGCTGTGACTGGTGCCCCTGGTACGGGAGGCGATGCCGCAGGAGCAAGCGGGGACGCCAGCAATTTCATGATCATCGGTCTTGTGGCGGTGATTGTCCTTGCATTTGCGGTCATTTTGGTGCTTAACAAAGTTATCCGTACGTTGGAGCGCGTCATTTCCAGCAACCAAACGTTGATCCCGGAAGAGGCTGAAGCCGAAGATGCTCCAGGTAAAGACTATCTTGGTAAGTTAAAAAAATTGGCTAAAAACAAGAAGCTAGTGTTTTTTACGGTGCTATTGGTTGCTGTTTTCCTGAGTTCGGCCGGGTGGAAAACCCTTTGGAACGTGGGCGTGCATGAAGGGTACAAGCCCGTTCAGCCCATTAAGTTCTCTCATCAGTTGCATGCTGGCGTTAATCAAATTGATTGCCAATACTGCCATGGCGGTGCATATAAATCTAAAAATGCATCGATTCCTTCGGCCAATGTATGTATGAACTGCCATAAGGCCATTACGGCGAGCGATAAATACGATGGTGAACTTTCGCCGGAAATCGCCAAGATTTATCGGGCACTGGATTACGATCCTGAAACGATGGAGTACGGGCCGAATCAGCGCCCTATCGAATGGATACGTATCCATAACCTTCCTGATTTTGCCTATTTCAACCACTCACAGCACGTGGTGGTTGCCGGTGTGGAATGCCAAACATGCCACGGCCCGATTGAGACCATGGCGGAAGTGTATCAGTATTCACCACTCACCATGAAATGGTGTATAGACTGTCATAAGGAAACTGAAGTAAATCATGAGGGCAATGCCTACTATGACCAACTGATTGCTGCGCATGAGCAGCTGAAGAAAGGGGAAAAGGTCACCGCCGCCATGTTGGGCGGATTGGAGTGTGGTAAATGCCATTATTAATAGACAAACTACGTAATCACTAGACTACGCAATCTTATACATAGCTTAAATGGATAGCAACAAGCAATATTGGAAAGGTTTGGAAGAGTTGCAGCAGACACCGGCTTTCGTAGAGAAGAGCAAGGGTGAGTTTGCCGAAACAATTCCTGTTGAAGATGTTTTGAATGAGGCTGGCTTAAGCACCAAGACACCACGCCGGGACTTCCTGAAAGCATTGGGTTTCGGGGTAGGGGCGGTTACCCTGGCTGCTTGCAACCGTACACCGGTACATAAAGCAGTGCCTTATTTGATAAAGCCGGAGGAGATTACGCCCGGTATCCCCAATTTCTACGCATCCAGCTACAAAGGACAAAGCGTATTGGTACGCACCCGTGAAGGACGGCCTATCTTATTGGAAGCGAATCCTGCAGCGGTAGGATTGAATTGCGGCACGGATGCTGCAACGCAGGCGTCCGTACTCGATCTGTATGACCAATCCAAATTGAAGGGCCCGAAGTTCAACGGAGCCGACATATCGTGGGACGAGTTGGATACACATGTCGTTACCGCATTGGGCGCAGCCCAGGCCGCAGGAAAGCAGATCCGCATTGTGTCTTCCACGGTTAATAGTCCATCCACCATTGCCGCTATTGCCCGTTTTACCGAGAAGTACCCATCGGCGAAGCTTGTTGAAGTTGACGCAATTTCCTATAGTGGTATAATCAAGGCGAATGAGGCTAGTTTCGGCAAGGCGGCCGTGCCATATTACCGCTTTGACCATGCCGACGTTATTGTCAGCGTTGCGGCCGATTTCTTGGGTACTTGGATTAGCGGCGAAGAACATACACAACAGTACATCACCAACCGCGATTACAAAAGCCTGAAAAAAGGGAAGATGTCGCGCCATATTCAGTTTGAAGGCGGAATGAGTCTTACCGGTACAAACGCGGACGTCCGTATCGCCATCAAACCTTCTGAAGAAGGTCCATTGTTGATCGCTCTTTATAACGCCGTGGCAGGCGGCAACCTATCAGGCGGATTGAGCACGAATCCGAAAGCACAGACAGCGTTGAAATTGGTGGCCCAAGAACTACTGCAGGCCCGTGGTCGCGCGGTGGTGGTTTCGGGGTCGAACGATGTGGCCATACAGACGTTGACCAACGCAATCAATGTGGCCTTGCAAAGCTATGGCAG
>NZ_JBMQOC010000071.1:0-38969 GCF_053550995.1 Parapedobacter sp. | reverse complement strand
TGTAGGGTTTAGGCAAATCCATGTAGGGGTTGAGCTATCCGTACTCCGGTTTGGGCTAATCCATGTAGGGTTTAGGCAAATCCATGTAGGGGTTGGGTCATCCGTACTCCGGTTTGAACAAATCCATGTAGGGTTTAGGCAAATCCATGTAGGGGTTGGGCTATCCGTACTCCGGTTTAGGCTATCCATACACCGGTTCGGCCGAATCCATGTAGGGGATGTTCAAGCCCTACCCCAACACCGGAACTAGCAGTGAGGCTATCAGTAACTACTTAAACGGGCAAAGCCGCTTATCGGTGTTTTTCAGAAACCCATTCGCCGAAATCAAAATACTTTAATAGCTGCATTTCGCGTTTTTCAGCTTGAATGGCCGATCGTTTTGTAGCGATTTTCTTTCTTGCGGCCACTTTCCAAGCATTTCCTCGGCGCTTTGGGTCGGCAGAGATGGTGTTGAACACCAACTTCTCTGTTTTGTAAGACTTTCCCAATTTACCGAAGGCTCGTTTATAGGAACGGATTTCGTAATCGAGGTATTCTAGGTCGTCCTGTTCGTAGCTGATAAGGATGTGCAATAGACGTGCGGCACGGTATACAGGAAGCAGTGTGTGCCGTTTTTCCGTCGCAGAAATAAGGTTGATACACTTATTGGCCTTGTTCCATTGCTGTGAGCGGAAATAGGTCAATCCTTCAAAGTAGTCGTATTCCAATTGCTTTTCATGGCCTTCGAGCGCCGGGGTGGCCCCTTGATGGTTTACGAATGCTAAGGCCTTGTGGATACTTCCCTTGCCGAGCAGCATGTTCAACCGATACACGTTTGCCGTGAGTGTGGCGAGGTGGCAGAAGTGATCAGGGTAGGGCCGCTTGGACAGGGCTGTTGCCTTATCGATAAACAACGCCATTTCTTCGTAATACCCGATGCTTCGTAAGCTATCCAAGATACCGTCTAATGCCGATAGGTAATCGTACGGCGGGTAATCCCACATCGATTCGTTGGATTCAATCAGTTTGTTAAGCTCGTTGAAAATCCGTAAAGCTGAACGGTATTCGCCGGTATGGATGAAAAAGAACGACTGGAATAATAAGTGGAGTTTCTGTGGTTCGAACTCGTGTTGGCTGCCCCGGGTGGTTAAACTGAGCTCACTTAGGATCAAATCGTTGATTTTTTTGTCGCTTTTGCCATTGACTGCCAGTGCATCGTTCGTTAGCCTATAGCTTAAGAGCTCGTACAACGAATAATGCTCATGCAATTGCCGGAGCGATTGCAGGGTATGTTTGGCTTTCATCTGCTTATCGACTAGCTGTTGTTCGCTGGTCATCGGAAAACCGATATCGGCCAATGCAGTAAGCTCCATGCGCGATGCCTGGTAAGCAACCGCATGGTTTTGGCTCTCGGATGCCAGCTTAAATGCTTTGCTGAGCGCCTTGTGCGCCCGGTTCGGCATGGAGCGCTCAAAGCACAGCCGGGCCTTCATCAATTGGTGGTGCTGCGCATACCAGGTGTCCTGTTCGATACGTATCTGTACAAGCAAATCGGTGAGTACCTTGTACAAATAGCTCGCGGTGTTCTCAAAAGACTTTGACGGATAAGTATGTCGGAACTGCTGTTCCCACGACTCGCCGTTGCCATTAGCATGTTCGATAACCAGCTCATATAAAAGCAAATAGTCTTTCGGGCCTTTGAGTTTCGTGCAATGCAGCTGGAAATGTTTTTTTTCAGCAGCAGAGAGCGAGCGGATGAGTTTTTCTAATTCAAACGTGAGCATAGGGAACGATCTGTGGTGGGTTAGTTAGTGCTTAGTGGAGAGTGATTCAGTGAGTATGGGTTGTTTATTATTTGTATTAATGAATTGAATACCAGTATTAACATCATGTTTTTACTTGTTTTATTTCATTTCATAATTCATAAAATTATGAAAAAAAGGTTGATTTCCGAAAAATATCTCCATTACTTTTGTTATCGTAATAGACCAAATTGTTAGTTTTTGTAACCAGTTATATGAGTTGTAAAATCATTGTAGTAGGAAGTATGAACATGGATATGGTGGTAAAGACCAGCCATATTCCCCAGCCGGGAGAAACTGTTTTGGGTGGATCATTTTTCATGAATCCAGGGGGAAAAGGTGCTAATCAAGCCGTATCGGTTGCGCGGTTGGGGGGAGACGTAACGTTCGTCGGAAAAATCGGTGATGACATTTTCGGAAAACAATCCTCACAGCTATTTGACGAAGAGGGAGTGGATACGAATGGTATACTATCTGACCACGACAGTCCATCGGGGATTGCCCTTATTACGGTCGACGAGCATGGCGAAAATAGCATTGTTGTGGCTCCCGGCGCGAATGCACACCTGGAACCGGCGGATGTGGAGCGTGTACTCGAGAAATATCCCGACAGCAAGATATTGTTGATGCAATTGGAAATACCCATGCGCACGGTAGAATTTGCTGCACAGCATGCCCGGGAGAAAGGCATGCAGGTCATCCTGAACCCTGCTCCCGCCAATGAGTTGGTGCCACGTGTTTTTGATTTGGTCGATATCCTTACGCCGAATGTCAATGAAGCTGAAATGTTATCGGGGATACGGATTGTGGACATTCCGAGTGCGCGACAAGCAGCAGAAAGCATACATGCCCAGGGAGTGAAACATGTCATCGTGACATTGGGGAAGGATGGTGCCGCGGTGCTGGAAAACGGCGTGTTCTACCATATCCCGGCCCCGAGTGTAGAGACCGTGGACACGACGGCCGCAGGCGACGTATTCAATGGGGCGTTGGCGGTGGCGCTGGCTGAAGGCAAGGGGCTAACGGATGCAACATCTTTTGCGTGCCGAGCGGCATCGATAGCGGTCACCAAGATGGGGGCGCAATCGTCCATCCCTTTCCGAAACGAAGTGTTGTTGAGTAGTATGACATAAATAGATAGAGTTATAAACCAATTTAAAGACCAGTGAATTATGTTTATCGTAGAAAGTTATGGACTAGCAGTCTTGTTCTGCATCATTACGATGCTATGCTGGGGCTCCTGGGCCAATACGCAGAAGTTGGTACAGCGTGAATGGCGCTTCGAACTGTTCTATTGGGATTACGTATGGGGGATCTTTCTGCTTTCGCTCGTTGGGGCATTCACCATGGGCAGTGTGGGTGATTCAGGGCGGTCATTTTTGACTGATTTGGCGCAAGCCGATGGCGATAACGTCCGCAGCGCACTCATCGGTGGTGTGGTATTCAACCTTGCGAATATCCTGTTGACGGCCGCTATTGCCGGTGCCGGCATGGCGGTGGCATTTCCCGTGGGCATCGGGTTGGCACTGGTTATCGGCGTGCTCATCAATTACCTCATGCTCAGTAAAGGCGACCCCGTATTGCTTTTCCTGGGCGTTGGCTTGGTTACGCTGGCTATTATCCTCAATGCGGTGGCATATGGGAAGCATTCGGGTAGTGCCGGTAAGAAGAAGGTGGGCAAGTGGATTGCCGTCTCGGTCATCGCCGGTATTTTGATGTCCACATTCTATCCCTTTATCGCCGCCGGCATGGACCTCGAAAACTTCGTAAGCCCCGCCGCCGGCAAGATGACACCCTATACGGCCTTTGTGGTATTTGCTGCGGGTATCCTGGTAAGCAACTTGGTGTTCAACACCGTTTTGATGCGTAGGCCGCTCGAAGGGGCGCCTATTAGTTACGGGGAATATTTCCGTGGCCGGTTTAGCATCCATCTCGTGGGTGTCTTGGGTGGCTGTATTTGGGGGCTGGGCAACCTGTTCAACCTCATTGCGGCGGGGAAGGCGGGGCCTGCGATATCTTATGGGCTGGGGCAGGGGGCTACGCTGGTGGCGGCCCTGTGGGGTGTGGTTATCTGGAAAGAATTCAAAGGCGGCTCCAGATCGGTGAACGTACTTGTCGCCGCCATGTTTGTTTTGTTTGTGGTGGGCTTGGGATTATTGATTGCAGCTGGCGGATAGCTGTTATGACGATGAACATTTTAATTAACTTATTTTTATTATTGCCCTTATGAAAGCGTATCCAATTTTTCTTTTTAGTGCCGCTCTTTGTTGCGTAGCATGCTCCATGCCACCGAATGATCAAATGAAATTGTCGGCCACACAGACCCCGAAAATTATTTTTGACACCGATATGGGGCCCGATTATGATGACATCGGTGCCCTTGCGGTACTGCATGCCTTGGCCGATAGCGGGGAATGCGAAATATTGGCCACCGTGGCGAGCGATGCACACCCGGCGATTGCGCCAACCATCGAGGTGTTCAACCGGTACTTTGGCCGGCCAGATCTACCCGTAGGTGCGGCCCCCGACGGGGCTCCGGATTTTACGGCCGAAAACGGCTGGAACGATACGCTGGTCAATACTTACGCACCCGAGCTGCACGGTAAAACCTATCCCAATGGGGTGAATGTATACCGGCAGGTATTGGCAAGCCAACCCGATAATAGCGTAACGATCGTTACGGTAGGGTTCCTTTCAAACCTTAGTGGGCTTTTAGCTTCCCAACCGGATGAGCATTCCGAGCTAAACGGCATGGAGCTAGTGAAAGCCAAAGTGAAGCAGCTGGTCGCCATGGCCGGCCTATTCCCGGAGGGGGTTGAGTTCAATGTGATCAAAGATGCCCCGGCTTCCGTCGATGTGTTTGATAATTGGCCGACACCGATACTGTTCAGTGGCTTCGAAATCGGAACAAAAATTCTTACCGGTGGTAAGGTGGCTGCGCGTAGCGATGATGGGCCGGTGACCAAAGGTTACCAAATGAATCTGAAAACGTATGCCGGAAAGGAGGTGGCCAACCGCCAGTCGTGGGACCAGACCGCCGTATTGATCGCGGTTCGTAACCCTACGGACTATTTTTATGTGAACGGACCCGGCAAGTTTGTCGTCGATGAAAAAGGGACTGACAGGTGGGACCCGACGATCGATGCGGGCCATTATTTCATTGTGCACAAATACCCTTACCAGCATATTGCCGATGCCGTGGAAGCGTTGATGTTGCACACTCCCGTAAAGTAAACCGGAGGCTTACTTATTGCCCGCCAGCCACTCGTTGAGCGAAAACGTCTCTTTCAGCCGGTACCCTTTGTCCGTTAGCTGGATGGTGCAGCACTCGTTAACGGGGTCGTGCTCCAAAAATAGGGCATAGTCGTTGTCGATGGATTCTTGCCAATAGTTTTTGCGCTCTTCCATGGTGATGAGGGGCTGTACATCGTAGCTCATCACATACGGTAGCGGGATGTGTCCGGCGGAGGGCAGGAGGTCGGCCATGTACAGCAGTGTCCTTCCGTTGCAGTTGATTTGCGGGAGCATCATGGCATCGGTATGGCCATAGGCGAAGCGTACGGTGATGTTGTCGGAAAAACGGATCCCATCTTCCACGTCGATATAGCGCAGCTGCCCGCTCTCGTAAATCGGTATGATATTTTCCTGCAGGAACGAGGGCTTTTCGCGATGGTTGGGGAATAATGCCCAATCCCAGTGCTGTTTGTTGCTCCAATAAGTAGCGTTCTTGAAAGCCGGTACCAAACGGCCCGCTTCGTGCATGATGGCCCCCCCGACGTGGTCGAAATGGAGGTGTGTGAGAAATACATCGGTAATGTCGTCCCGATGGAACCCATGTTTGGCTAACGATCCGTCAAGCGTGCCGTCCCCGTGGCGGTAATAGTGGCTGAAAAATTTCTCGTTTTGTTTGTTGCCCAGCCCGGTGTCTACCAAGGTGAGCCGCTTGCCTTCCTTGATAAGTAAGAGCCGTGCTGCCCAAGTGCACATGTTCCGGTCATCGGCGGGGTTGGTGCGTTGCCAGATGGATTTGGGTACGACGCCGAACATGGCGCCCCCATCGAGCTTGAATAATCCGGTGTCTATAGGGTATAATTCCATACGTAGTCTGTTCTGTTGTTGGTCAACGGTTAAAGGTAAAGAATACCCGCCAAATACGGCGATGCAAGTTGAAAAAATATGGTCTGCGGAACGGAGCCAGCGAAAGAATAGGCTAAAACGATAAACATTGTTGGTATACAGCGTATTAACTTAGTGTATTATTTACAAAAAGCTGATTTTCAGTATATTTTACTGCATTTTATGATTTTTTAATCCCTACATTTGCCGCATTGAATCAATGCACATATAGAATTAATTGCTATGAATGCTTCAAAAAAAGCTATTCCAAAGCTAGATTACCTTTTTATCAGGAACAGTGAAAAGGTACACTATCAACAACCTGTGGCGGAGCTGGTTGAGCATGCCCTTCTCACGGGTGAAGGAAGCCTGTCGGCCTCCGGTGCCCTGGCCGCAGACACGGGCCGTTTTACCGGTCGTACCCCCTACGACCGTATCATCGTTGCGGACGCCTTGACGGAAGATTCCATATGGTGGGGCGACATCAACCAGCCAATCTCCGCACAGTCGTTTGCGTACCTGTTTAAGGAGGTTGGGGCCTACTTGAGCGGTCGGGAGATTTTCGTGCGCGACGCCATTGCCGGTGCCGACCCCTCGTACAGCATCGGCGTCCGGGCAGTGACCGAAACCGCCTACCAGAGTGTGTTCGTCAACAACCTCTTTATCCGGCCAACATCACCCGATCCGATGTCGCGGCCCGAATGGTCCATCCTTGCGGCACCCGGTTATACCTGTGCCGATCCCGAGCGTTATGGATTGCACCACCCCCATTTCGTGATCATCGATTTTACCCATAAAGTGGTGCTGATTGCCGGTACAGGCTATACCGGTGAAATTAAGAAAGGCATGTTCTCCGTGATGAACTTTATACTGCCGCTGGAAAAACAGGTGCTTCCCATGCATTGTGCGGCCAACACGGACACCCGTGGGCATACCGCCCTGTTTTTCGGGTTGTCGGGTACGGGCAAAACAACGCTATCTGCCGACCAGAGCCGGATGCTGGTGGGCGACGACGAACATGGTTGGAGCGACAACGGTATTTTTAATTTTGAAGGGGGATGCTATGCCAAATGTGTGGGATTGGACGAGAGCAAGGAGCCAGAAATCTTCCATGCGGTCCGGTTCGGTGCATTGATAGAGAATATCCGTTACGTTCCCGGCACGCGTTTGCCGGATTACGACGACGTGTCTAAAACAGAAAACACCCGTGTGGCCTACCCCATCGATCACATCATGGGTAGCGTGACGCTTGGCCAAGCATCCGTACCCAAAGATATTTTCTTCCTTACGGCCGATGCATTTGGCGTCCTTCCACCGGTATCATTGCTATCCACTACCCAGGCCATGTATCACTTCATGTCGGGCTATACGGCCAAGGTGGCCGGCACCGAGGAGGGGGTCAGCGAACCCAGGGCGGTCTTTTCTGCTTGTTTTGGCGAAGCTTTCCTGCCGCTGCACCCCGCACAGTATGCCGAATTGCTGCGGGGACGTTTGGCTGGCCGTCCAATCAATGTATGGTTAGTGAATACAGGTTGGGTCGCCGGTCCATATGGTGTAGGCCGCCGGATCAAGCTGGCGTATACACGGTCCATTATCAAAGCTGCCTTAACGGGGGTGTTGAAGGAAGCCATCTTCCGTACCCACCCGGTATTCGGGCTCCGCTACCCAACCAGCTGCCCCGATGTGCCCGATGCGGTGCTTGACCCTGTACAATTGTGGGCCGACGAAAATGCCTATTACGCAAAAGCCAACCAATTGGCTAGGCGTTTTATCGATAATTTCAAGCGGTATGGAAATGAGGTTAGCAAAGATGTGTTGGATGCATCGCCGACCGTCGTGGAATCCGCTTCGTTGATTTGATCGTTTAATAAATCGCAAGTAAGCCCTCGTAATGCAAATTCCGGGGGCTTTTTTATGTCTATTAACCTGCGTTCGATGATTTTTTGTTGCTCAGAACGCTTTGAAAGGGGCAGCTTCAACTGAGAACGACGATGGAATAGCGGGCTATTTCGAGGAGTTTTCAGGAAGAAGATGGCGGTTTCAAAGTGAAAGACCGACAAAGCTAACCCAATAAACTCGCTACGCGGCGTTGCCTTCGCTTGGCTTATCCCGATAAGCCTGCACAAAGGTGCCTTGCCTATCGAGTTTATTGGATTTCTGAGCCGGCAAAGAATCATCGAACGCAGGTTAAAAATAACGCAAACGTTTGTTTGTTGAAATGGTATGGTTATTCGTGGGCTAATTTGCATATTGCGCATCAGTTAAGTAGAAGATACGGGTTTCCTTATTTTATGAATGATTTTAATCCAGAGCAGTTAGCCTCGTTGGCCAATGAATTTGATATCGAAGGTAGGGTGGTGGATGTTTCCGCATTCGGATCGGGGCATATTAACGACACCTTCCGGGTGGTGACCGACAAGGCCGGAGCGAAACAATACCTGCTCCAGCGCGTAAACCACCATGTTTTCAAGAACGTCGCGGCGGTGATGGATAATATCCAGCAGGTAACCGGCCACTTGAAAAAACGGTATGCTGACGAATTTAAAGGAAGCAACCATCTTGATCGCCGTGTGTTGACACTGATACCGACTACCGGCGACGAACCGTATTTTCGGGATCGGCAACGCAATTTTTGGCGGATGTTTATCTTGCTGGATGGAACACGAAGCTATGATATCGTGGAGACCCCGCAGCAGGCGCAGGAAGGCGGGCGGGCGTTTGGACAATTCCAGCGGATGCTGGTCGACTTGGATGTTGAACTCATCCACGAAGTGCTGCCCGATTTCCACCATATCGGCAACCGGTTGGCCCAACTCAGCCGTGCGGTAGCGGCCGATACGGCTGGCCGCGTTGGACAGGTGCAAGAGGAACTGGCATTTATAGACAGGCGAGCAAAGCGGATGCACGCGATATTGGATTTGGCCGCCCAAGGGCGGTTACCTATACGGATTACGCATAACGACACCAAATTCAACAACGTATTGCTGGATGCCGATGACTGTGCACAATGCGTGATTGACCTGGATACGGTGATGCCGGGATATGTGGCCTACGATTTTGGCGATGCCATACGGACCATCATCAACCGGGCTGCAGAAGACGAGGCCGATCTGGATAAGGTGCGCCTGAATATTCCATTATTTGAGGCGTATACCGAAGGGTATTTCGAAGAAGCGCACCATTTCCTGACGGCAGACGAGACGGCGTCGCTGATGGAAGGGGTGCTATTGTTCCCGTATATGCAGGCAGTACGGTTCTTGACCGACTTTTTAGAGGGCGACCATTATTATAAGGTGCACCATGCCGACCATAATTTGCAACGTACCCGTGCGCAACTTAAGCTGGTGAGCGAACTCGAAGTCCACGAACCGGAGTTGCGGGCCATCGTGGCGCGTGTGGCCGAATGGTACCAATGAGGGCATGCCCAAATAGAAAACAGATGTCGATGAATACGATGACCATTCCTTTCCTGGCGGGTGTCAATCCACATACGACCGCAGAGGAGCTATTGGCCAATATGGCCCCATTGGAGGCGACCAAGCTCACGGAAGTGCCCTGGAAGGCTTTCCCATATCACCCTTCGGTTCATTTCAAGATTGCCCATACACCGGTAGGTATCCTGCTGCTATTCGAGGTACAGGAGAAATGTGTGAAAGCGGTTTACCGACACACGAACGACCCCGTATATAAAGACAGCTGCGTGGAATTCTTCCTTTCATTCGATGGGTCGAATTATTACAACCTGGAATTCAATTGCATAGGAACGGGACTGATCGGTTACGGGCCGGCGCAGAAAAGTGAGCGGAAACGGCTGTCACGCGAGACGATTGAGCGCGTGAAAGCCGTGAGCAGTATCGCCGCGGAAGTTTTGGAAAACGGGGATACGGAATGGCGACTGCTGCTTCACATCCCCCTATCCGTATTTGAAGCCCAGGCAATGGAGTCACTGGCCGGTATGCGGTGCACGGGCAATTTCTATAAGTGTGGGGACGACTTGCCCGAGCCACATTACGTGGCGTGGAACCCCATCGATCACCCGGTACCTAATTTTCACTTGCCCCCATATTTCGGTGAGTTGGTGTTCGAATAAACTTGGAATGACAAAATAGCTGGGAGGTATTGTTGGAATTTAAATTCTAATAAACTATCTTTGCACGCTCATTAGGAATATAGTAACACGAAGATAAAATGAAGAAAGACTTGCATCCAACGAATTACAGATTGGTGGTTTTCAAGGATATGTCAAATGATTACGCGTTTATTACGCAATCTTGCATCGAGGCCAAAGAGACCATTCAATGGGAGGATGGAAATGAATATCCATTGGTGAAACTGGAAATTTCACATACTTCCCACCCGTTCTACACCGGAAAAATGAAATTGGTTGATACCGCTGGCCGTATCGACAAATTCCGTAGCCGTTACAACAAAAAGTAACCGGAAAACAGGTAAAAAAATATTAGTCCCGATATTTTATCGGGACTTTTTTATTTTAGCCGTTCGAAATGGAAACCTATGCATATCGTTTTATTTGACAAGGCGGAATGGCGGATAGGGCTTTATCCATTGGCGCTGACGCGTCCTGTGGCCGACCTGCGCGTGGGCATACTCACCATTGCCGAGAAATGGGCAAAGTGGCTGGGTGCTTCCCATTCTTTCCTTACCGAAGACTATCTACAGGAAAAGTATCCGTTAGGGCAGCTAAGCGATGATATCCTGGTTATACGAGGTAACTGCTGCCCCGACGGCCGGCTGGTCGATGCGGTGTTGGCGTTGCGAACGGGCGAGGCGCTGTGGCACGGAGGCGAAGTTGTGGCCCTGCGCACCGGTGCAGAAACCCTGCCATATGGCGAACTACCCCCCTTGGCGAGTTTTTCACCCATAAACTATCACCATCCACTGGTAGCGATTACCTATCCCGAAGATATTTTCTTGCAAAACGGCGGACAGATCGAGTTGGATTTCGATCTGCTTACCACGGGGCGGCAGTCGGCAATATTATCCGAAAGCAACCGTTTCATTGGTGACCGGCTTTTTGCCGAAGAAGGGGCCCAAGCGGAAGCCGCAACGTTCAACAGCACGAAGGGAGCCATCTACTTAGGTAAAAATAGCGAGGTGTGGGAAGGTAGCCTCATCAGAGGTGCATTTGCCTTGGGCGAAAAAGCGCAGGTGAAAATGGGAACCCGGATTTACAGCAACGTATCGGTAGGGCCGCACTCGCGCGTGGGTGGCGAGCTCAATACCTGCGTTATCTGGGGGCGCTCTGCCAAAGGACACGACGGTTACCTTGGGAGCTCCGTCCTTGGCGAGGGTTGTAATTGGGGAGCTGACACGAATAATTCGAATTTAAAGAACAATTATAAGTCCGTGCGTTTATATGATTATAGCCAAGGGGGATACCGGGACACCGGCTTGCAATTTTGCGGGATGGTGATGGCCGACCATGTGCGGTGTGCCATCAATACCGCTTTCAACACGGGCACGGTAGTAGGGGTGGGGGCGAGCGTTCATGCCGCTGGTATTCCGCCCACGTTTATTCCCGATTTCTCCTGGGGCAACGGTGACGGCTTTTCGGCTTATCGGTTGGATAAATTCGTCGAAACGATGGAGTCGGTCTATGAGCGGCGGAACCTCCGTTTCGATGAGGTGGAAAAGCGCCTGCTAACGGCCGTGTTTGAACGCACGCAGCGATATAGGCGCTATTAGGAATGGAAAATTAACATTATTATACGATAACTATACAAATATGATACGAAAGAAAATTGTTGCCGGAAACTGGAAAATGAACCTTGACTACCAGCAGGGTGTCAGTCTTTTTTCCGAGATTGTGCATATGGCTAACGACGAGCTGATCGGCGAGCAAGGCGTTGTGGTATGTGTGCCTTTTATCCACGTGCATGGTATTGCCCAATTAGCGGGCAGTTCGTCGCGCGTTGGCGTGGGCGGGCAAAACATCTATTTCCAGGAATCGGGGGCATATACCGGCGAGATATCGGCGGCACAGCTGAAATCGGCCGGTGCAACGTATGTCATCCTGGGCCACTCGGAGCGCCGTGCGTATTTCCAGGAAGATGATGTCGTACTCAGCAAGAAGGTGGATGCCGCACTGAAGCATGGCCTCACGCCGATCTTCTGTATCGGAGAAACGCAAGAGGAGCGTGAATCCGATCGCTATTTTGACGTGATACGTACCCAATTGGAAAAAGGTATCTTCCATTTGGCAGACGGCGACTTCGGTAACGTAATCCTTGCATACGAGCCGGTATGGGCCATCGGGACCGGGCTTACCGCCACGCCGGAGCAGGCGCAGGAGGTGCACGCGTTTATCCGCAACGAGGTAGCCAGCCATTATAACCAAGATGTGGCCAACGGTACATCCATCCTCTATGGTGGTAGTTGCAACCCAAAAAATGCACCGGAACTGTTTGCGCAAGGCGACATCGATGGCGGCCTTATTGGGGGGGCATCTCTAAAATCACGCGATTTCATCGATATCGCCAAAGTATTCAATCGTTGATACAGACCGGCCATGAGGTACAGTGAAGTGGTCTTTTCGTGCACAGGCGGCGAAGATTGGCACCAGGATATCTTGATAAGCGACCTTGGTGATATGGGCTTCGATACGTTCGAAGCCCGCGACGGCGGGTTTGCGGCATACATCGCATCAGCGCAGCTGGACCGCTCGGCGTTGGAGTCCCTGCTGATCCATCAGCCTATTGGTTTTACGGTATCCTATGTGGTCAATGAAATCGAGCCTCAGAACTGGAACAGCGTGTGGGAACGCAATTTTGAACCGGTGGTTGTAGCGGATCAATGCTACGTACGGGCCACTTTCCATGCCGCGGCACCTGAATATCCCTACGAAATCGTGATCGACCCCAAAATGGCGTTTGGCACGGGGCACCACCAGACCACGTCGTTGATGATGCGCCAAATGCTGGCGGAAACCATTGAAGGGGGAAGGGTGTTAGATATGGGCTGCGGCACGGGTATCCTCGCTATATTGGCGGCAAAACTGGGGGCAGCATCGGTATTAGCAATAGATAATGACCCCGTGTGCGTAGCCAGTGTGGAAGAAAACAAAATAAGGAACGATGTGGCGCACATCGAAACGGCGTGCGGCTCGGCGGACTTGATAAGGGGGCATCGGTTTGATATGATCTTAGCGAACATCAACCGCAACATCCTGCTGGAACAGTTGGAAGCTTATGCCCACGCATTGGAGCGGGGTGGGGTGCTGCATATGAGCGGCTTTTACGAAGGACACGATCTGGACGTACTGAAGGACGCTGCGGCGAAACACGGCCTGGCCTATACCGGCCACGAAGCGATGGATAGTTGGGCAGCGGCACGGTTTATAAAAGAGTAAGCATATGCGGGTACATTTCATAGCCATTGGCGGTAGCATTATGCACAACCTCGCGATAGCGCTCGCGAAAAAAGGCTTCCTCGTTAGCGGTTCGGACGATCATATCTATGAACCATCGCGTACCAACCTCGAGAAAGAGGGCCTATTGCCGGAGGCCGGTTGGGATCCGGCACGCATTACGGAGGATATTGACGCCGTGGTGCTGGGGATGCACGCGAAGGAAGATAACCCCGAATTGCAGAAAGCCCGGGAACTGGGTATACGTATTTACTCCTATCCGGAATTCATCTATGAGCAGGCGGCCGAGAAAACGAGGGTGGTGATTGGCGGCAGCCACGGGAAGACGACGATTACAAGCATGATCATGCATGTGCTCCGGTCTATCGGGCGTGATTTCGATTTTTTGGTCGGTGCAAAGCTCGACGATTTTGACCACATGGTACGGCTGACCAAAGATGCACCGCTCATCGTCATCGAGGGCGACGAGTACTTGGCGTCCGCTATCGATCAGCGGCCTAAATTCCACCTCTACAAACCTCATATTGCCCTCATTAGCGGTGTGGCGTGGGACCACGTGAATGCTTTCCCTACGTTTGAAAACTACGTGGATCAGTTCCGATGGTTCATCAAAAGCATTGAGCCTAAAGGTACGCTGGTTTATAACAAGGAGGATAAGACATTGCAGGAATTGGTACTGGAAGACCGGTCCAAAATAAATAAGCATGGCTATCGTACGCCCGAATATACCATCAATAAAGGAATCACCTATATGCATACGCATATCGGCGACGTACCGTTGCAGGTTTTCGGCAAGCATAACCTATCCAATATAGCGGCAGCGTTTACTGTCTGCGAATGGTTGGGTGTTGAACGGGATGACTTTTATGCTGCCATTAGGCAATTCAAAGGTGCCACGCGTCGATTGGAATACGTAGCGAGCGACAATGATAGTGTCGTCTATCAGGATTTTGCACATACCCCGGCGAAGCTCCGGGCCAGTATCCATGCACTGAAGGAGCAATTCCCCGACAAAGCATTGGTTGCCATCATTGAGTTGCATACCTACAGTAGCCTCAATGAAGCTTACCTGAACGAGTATCGGGACACGATGCAAGAGGCTGAATTTCCCGCGGTATTCATCAATCAGGAAGCGTTGAAGCAGCGGAACGCCGAATCAATCTCTGAAGCCACGCTAAAGCAGGCTTTCAACCAGCCCAACCTCGTTTATCTGGATGGTATTGATCGGATGAAAGCCTATCTGGACGATTTATCGCCTTCCGGAAAAAACCTCCTATTTATGAGTTCGGGGAATTACGGTGGCATAAATCTTGTTAATTTTGCTGATAAGTTTTTATATAAATCATAAATTTAATTATATTCGAATCCAGTGGAGAAATACCGCAGGCACACAAATACCGCGATTTTCTTTATACCATCTTACCAATGAATACATTAGGAAAAAAAATCAGACTTTTGCGACACCAAAGAGGGTGGAGCCAGGAAGACGTCGCCAAACGGCTGGATATATCCATCCCTGCGTTTTCGAAAATAGAGACCGGTATTACAGACGTTAATTTATCGCGTTTGGATCAAATATCCCGCCTTTTCGATCTTTCTATCGTTCAGTTGCTGTCAACATCAGACTCGGAGGAAGAAAAGAAGCACACAGCGGAACTGTCAGCGTTGAAGGAGAAGTTGGAAGAACGTGAGGCGGAGGTTATCGAACTGCAGAAGAAAGTCATCGATCTGTATGAACTGCTGCATAAAAAGACGTTGGCATAGGGATATAAAAAGCCCATTCATCTCCCGATGTAAACCGGTCGATTTGAATGGGGCTTGATTATACGATTATTTGGCTAGCTGTCTGGCCGGCAATGATATCTGGTACGGGGTTTCGTCAAATATGAGGCTTTTTTGATTAGTAATCATCATCGTCGAAATCATCGTCAAATTCTTCCAACGAGTCAAATTCATCCAATTCGAACTCATCATCCTCATCATCGAAAAGATCCCCCGAATCCTCGTCGTCATCGGGACCGGTGTCAAGCGCGACCAGCATGTCGTCCGCTAACATCGCTAAATCAGTGTCATGCATCATTGGCGTTTCCATAATCATGTAAATAGATACTGTGTTATTTTATAGGATAAAAATAGCAAGAATTTGGTTTAAAGCATATTTTTTAAAAAAAATAAATCGGTGGGTTATTCACCGGTTTCACCGATGGTGTTTTCCTCCCGTACAATGTCTTTCAGTCTCGGTAAGTCGGCTGTCGTAGCTATCCCAAAATGGTCCATAAACAGGTCGCTCGTGGCATACAGTAAAGGTTTTCCCAATGTATCGGCTTTGCCGGCAATTTTAATCAATTCTTTTTCAAGCAGGCGGTGCACGGAATAATCGCAATTAACGCCGCGGATCTGTTCGATTTCCAGCTTGGTGATAGGTTGCCTGTAGGCAATGATGGCCAATGTTTCAAGAGCTGCCGGACTCAATTTCTTTTTCGATCGGTGGGCCTGCAGCTGGTTGATGGTGTCGTAATATACGGGCTTGGTGAGGAATTGATAGCCGTTGTTTACGTTTCGCAGTTCAAGGATCCGATCGTCTTTCCGGTAACGGTCTTTGATGGCTTCGAGCATTTCAACAATGACTTCCTCGGCCATTTCCATCTCATATAACGCCGCGAGGACCTGTTGGATTTCCGTGATGCCGATACCCATTTCCGAAGCGTAGATGAGCGCTTCAATTTGTCGAATCAGCTGTTCGCTACGTTCTGCCTCCATTAATAATCGATGACCTGCTCTTCTATTGCTTCGGGTATTTCCCTGAACTCGTACTTCTGTGTGCGGAGTTGTGGCTCGAAGCCAGCGGCCCGGATTGCGTCTTGGATGGATTTGGATGTAAACCGGTGTGGTGCCCCGGCTGCGGACACGACGTTCTCCTCGATCATGATCGACCCAAAATCGTTGGCGCCGGCATGCAGGCACAGCTGTGCAACGTTTTTGCCGACCGTGAGCCATGATGCCTGTATGTTTTTGATATTGGGTAGCATGATACGGCTTAGCGCAATCATGCGGATGTACTCCTCACCCGAGACGTTGTTGGTGATTCCCCGCAGCCGCTTGAGCAAGGTGCCGTCGTCTTGGAACGGCCAGGGGATGAAGGCGATGAAGCCATGCGCATCCGCTGGACGTTCAGCTTGCACTTCCCGTATCCATGCGAGGTGTTCGAACCGCTCCTCGATAGTTTCGATGTGTCCGAACATCATGGTTGCCGAAGTGGGCAGATTCACTTGGTGTGCGGCCCGCATCACGTCCAGCCATTCTTTTCCGCCGCACTTCCCTTTCGAGATGAGCCGCCGCACGCGGTCGTTCAGTATTTCTGCGCCCGCGCCGGGAAGGGAATCGAGGCCAGCTTCCTTAAGTGCGCGGAGCACTTCGATATGGGGTATGCCTTCCAGTTTGGCAACGTGTGCGATTTCGGGGGGGCCGAGTGCGTGCAGCTTCAGCTGTGGATACAGCATTTTCAACTCCCGGAACAGATCGGCATAAAAAGCCAGTCCTAGCTCAGGGTGATGCCCGCCCTGCAGCAGTAGCTGGTCGCCGCCATAGCGGAACGTCTCCTCTATTTTGCGTTTGTAGGTGTCTATATCCGTGATATAGCTCTCCTCGTGGCCCGGTCTACGGAAAAAATTGCAGAATTTACAGTTGGCGATGCATACGTTGGTGGTATTCACATTCCGGTCAATCTGCCAGGTTACCTTGCCGTGCGGTACCTGTATCTTCCGCAGCGCGTTGGCCACGTATGATAGGTCGGCGATAGGGGCGTGGTGGTATAGGTACACGCCTTCGTCGATCGACAGAAACTCGAAATCAAGGGCCCGGCCAAGCAATTTGTCGACGTTCATGATAGCAAAGATACGCAGTTTTTGATAATTGCCATCTATTCCGCCGGAATCAGTTTGAGCAGCATGCCGGGACCTTCCGTTAGCACGTATATATAACCATCGGCATGCTGAGCAATATGCCGCACGCGGCCGATATTCTTGAGCAGCTTTTCTTCGTGGACGTAGTTGCCGTTCCGAAGTTCCACGCGCGCCACATGCGTCAATGCCAACGCACCTGTAAACAGGTTGTTCCGCCAAGCAGGGAATTTGTCGCCCGTATAATACAGCAATCCGCAGGTGGCAATGGATGGCGTCCAATAGTGGATAGGTTGTTCCATGCCTTCTTTTTCGGTGAGTTCCGAAATGATGGCGCCGCTGTAATCGATGCCATATGTGATGATCGGCCAGCCATAGTTTTTCCCGCGCTCTATGAGGTTGAGCTCATCGCCACCCCGCGGTCCATGCTCGGTAGCGTAGATGTTGTTGTTGATGCGGTCATACGCCAGTCCCTGCACATTGCGGTGGCCAAAAGACCAGATGCTTGGTTGGGCATCGGGGGTATCTACAAACGGGTTGTCGGTAGGTATGCGGCCATCATCGTGTAACCGATGGATTTTGCCTAGGTCGTTTGTCAAATCCTGCGCATTTTCTTTAACGCCGCGTTCGCCGGTACTGAAATAAAGGTACCCTGCGTTGTCGAATACAATGCGGCTACCGAAATGTACGCCGGCACCAGAGAGTGGCGCGGTTTGGTATAAGGTTTCCAGTCCGTCAATTTTGTTGCCTGTTATGCGGAATCGAATTAGGGCGGTACCGCCACCCCCCGGACCGGGCTTCGCGTAGGTGGCATAGATCCACCCATTTTCGGCATAATTTGGGTGGGGCTGTATGTCCAGCAATCCGCCCTGTCCTTGTTCATAGACCTCGGGAAATCCTTCCAGTTGCCTGCCGGTGTACCGATCGTTTTCGAATATAAGGATGGCGCCTTTCCGTTCCGTCACCAACAATCTGCCATCTGTAAGCCAGGCCATGCCCCAGGGATTATCGAGCTCCGTGTACAGTGTGTCGATGTAAAAAGTGCTTTTTTCCGACACTTCGGATTGCCGTGTTTGGCGCGCGGCGTTACTATGCATGCCATTACTGCCGTTGCCTGTGCAGTGTAAACATAAGGTGCCGAAGGCAAACGTACTCAGTAGCAGTAGGGCGTCAATGCGTTTCATGGTGTATTTTCGAGCATCAAAGGTAAGGAATGTCCGTGGCTACGGCAAAGTGTGTATTGCCGAAGCAGGGCAACCGCATTTAAAACTTGCCGTCGTTGGTAAACTGTGTTGGGAACGACAACTGCGGCACAGCCGGAGCACCTTGGTTACTTGGGTGCGTCCAAGTAACATGCCTGGCCGGCATAGAGGCCGGAAAGCAGATCAAAAATAAGCCCACTGGTTCTGGCACCCAGTCGATTACTATTTAATATTCAGGAAACCCTTGTGAAAATGTAAACGAATCATTACGTTTGTAAGAACCAATTGACATAAAGACCTTGTTGAACAAAGCCACGATCGAAACAGATGCGGAGCTGCTTATTCGGATAGGCAAAGACGACCAGATTGCTTTTGAAGAGCTATATCGACGCTATTGGCGACGTTGTTACCTGCAAGTGGTGCGCCGTTCGGGCAATGAGACATTGGCCGAGGACATCACCCAAAATGTATTTGTATCCCTTTGGGAGAAGCGCAAATCACTACGCATCGAGCATGTGGGCGCATATCTGTTTTCCGCAGTCCGGTTCCGTTTTATCACCTACCTAAAATCGCAGTTGCACGAAGAGGCATATGCCCTGCACTTGCTCCGCAAGGAGCGCGACCCCCACAACCCGGTGGAAGCCTCCATGCGCATAAAAGAACTCAACGAAGCCATTGAAAAAGGCGTGGCCATGATGCCCCCCAAAACCAAGACCATCTATACGTTAAGCCGTACCGAATACTACTCGGTCAAGGAGATTGCCCATAAGCTGAATTTATCGGAGAAAGCAGTGGAGTACCACATCACGCAGTCACTGAAGACGTTACGCATCGCTTTAAAGGATTTCCTTGCTGTCCTTTTTCTTTTGCAAGAATTTTTTTGATGGGTTTTTAGGGATTACCCCGTTTCGATAGACTCCCTTAATGAACGGATTATAAACGCCTGCGTAAAATTATTATGGGTAGGGAAAGCTTTCATCAATTGCTGCAACGTTACCTTGATGGTCAGTGTACACCGGCCGAAGAGCGGTTGGTAGACCACTGGTATCACCTGCTGGAGGGTGATGATCAACGTGAAATAAGCGCATCGAATTTAGATGTTTTGGAAGATGCGATGTGGCAGAAGATCCATGGGCAGATCAACGATGTCCCACATATGGATTCGAATCACCAGCGTTTATTGCGTTCGCGGTATGTCCGCTATCTGTTGGTCGCAGCGTCCGTTGCATTGCTGGTTACCGTGGGTACCCTTGCTTACTATCGGGTGGTATGCTATCCGGTGGAGCCATCATTTACCGCTGAGGCGGCATTGGATAGCAACATTGTGGTACTGAAAAATGATACCGATCGCCGAATGGATATTATCCTCGCCGATGAGTCGTTGGTGGAGCTGTACCCCGGGGCCCAGCTTCAATATCCCAAACGCTTCGGCGAACACGGACGGGAAGTACGGCTAACCGGAGACGCGTTTTTCTCTGTGGCGGCCAACAAGGAAAATCCATTTTGGGTATTCCATGAGGGAATGATCACGAAAGTGCTGGGGACAAAATTCAAGATCAAGGCGCCCAAAGGAAATGCCAAAGGTGAAGTCATTGTCTATTCGGGAAAGGTGGATGTGTTTTATAATGTTGGGCGGCGAAATATGGTGCGGCGGATGCTATCCGCACCAGAAAGGGCTTCCCTCACAACCAACCAACGGGCCGTATTATCAGCTAAGAAGTTGGAAGAGACCGTCACCGAAAACCCGCTGCCCGTGAGGGATCGCGTAGACGCGATACGGCACGAAACGTATCAGGATATCCCGATGACGTCGCTGGCAAAGACATTGAGCGAGCTATATGCCTTGGAGGTGGTGGCCGATAGCACACTAGCCAGTATCACGTTTACCGGCGATATCAGTGGTATCGGGCTGTTCAAACAGCTCGACATCATTTGCACGGTTACCGATACGCGCTATGAAGTGGTCGGGACGACAATTTTCTTAAAAAATAAGCACTGACGGCAATTGAATACACCCAAATGGTTGCGCACCATTTATGCAAATGAACCCGACATGATTAAAATAGTCATTAAGCACACAGGGCAATGATTATTGACGAGTGTTTAACATTTTTTCGGCGTCAATGAGCTTCGCTGTCGCTTCGGTTATTTTGATCATCAAAGGCTCCATCTGACAAATAGAAAACAAAAAATAAACAGATGAAATAAAGTTGAACCAAAATAAACACCATGGAGAAATCAAAAACTTAACGACAAAAAAACCGGCAATATGGGGGTATTGCCGGCAGTGGCCCCAATCACATACGTGAGGGGTTTTTTACAGTCCAAAAAACGTTTAACGAACTATAAATTTTTCAAAAATATGAAAAAAGATCGAATTATTGCGTTAACCAAAACTGCGATGAGACTAACCTTTTTATATGCCCTAATCACTTCGACTGTCGTATTTACGAGTCACGCCACCGAGGTAGATGCCCAGGGCGCACTCGATAAGCGGATTGAGCTATCGGGCCAACGCACTACGATTAAAGAACTGATCACCACACTCGAGAAGCAGTCGGGTGCACACTTTATCTACAGTTCCTCGACCATCAAAACCAACCGTAAAATCAAGGTCACATCGCTTGACGGCGATCTATCGGTCGTACTCCATGAGGTTTTCAAGCCGATTGGCATTGACTATCGTGTGGAGCACGATAAAATACTGCTTTTCAGTATTTTCCAGGAATTAACGATTACCGGCAAGGTTACAGATGCCAGCAACGGTATGCCGATATTGGGTGCGGCGGTGAAGGTTAAGGGCACCAGCAAGGGTACGGGTACCGATGCCAACGGTCAGTTTTCGTTGGCCGTGATGCCCAATGAAACAGTGGAAGTAAGCTACATCGGGTTTACGGCGCAGGAGTTTACGGTAGACAGCACCCGGCGTGTGTATGACATTGCCTTGAAAGCATCGCTCAGTACCTTGGATGAGGTGGTTGTCGTGGGGTACGGAACCCAGCTGCGGAAAGACGTGACGGGTTCGGTTGCCGTGGTCGACGTGAAAGACCTCAAACAACAGCCGGCGGCCAGCCCCATCGAAGCCCTGCAGGGAAAAGCCACGGGGGTGCAGGTCATCAACACCGGAGCGCCGGGCGCCACGCCACAGATACGCATCAGGGGGTTCAGTACCATTAACAATAACGATCCGCTGTATATCATCGACGGAATGCCCTATGAAGGGAAACTAGGCTGGTTGAATGCCAGCGACATCGAAAGCATGCAGGTGTTGAAAGACGCTTCTGCGGCTTCCATCTACGGCGCGCGCGCCAACAATGGCGTCGTGATCATCAGTACGCGGAAAGGGGTGAAGGGAACGCCCAAAATCACATTCGATACGTATTACGGCACGCAGCAGCCCAACCGCAGCCGCTTCCCCGAGTTCCTGGATCCGATGCAATTCGGCGAGTATGTTTACCAGCGCTTTAAGAATGCAGGCGACACTCCGGGTACCGGTGAGACCACCGGTACGAACTATGGGTCGGATCCCGACCACCCGACGTTGCCCGAGTACCTCTTGGCCGGGGCGGCTACCGGACATGAAGTCACAACAGCCGATGCCGACCCTGCCAAGTACAATTATGCGATGGACGCCGCCCAGTTTTACCAGATCACCAAGGCCAACCATGCCGGTACCAACTGGTTCGATGTGATCACGCGTGATGCACCCATGCAGAACTACCAGCTGAGCATACTCGGTGGTAGTGACGATGCTACCTACGCCATAAGTGGCGGCGCATTCAAGCAGGAAGGTACCTACAAGTACACCGGTTTCGAGCGGTTTACCATCCGGAGCAATACCCAGTTCAAGTTTTTCAACGATCGGGTTACACTGGGTGAAAACATGCAGTATTCCTATACCAATGGCCACGGGTTCGGTGTCAACGAAAACAGATCGGGAGATTACCAAGGCGAGGCGTCGCCGATCGGGTGGGCCTACCGGATACAGACGATCATCCCGGTGTACGACATTATGGGCAACTTCGCCGGCACCCGCGGCAACAAAATGGGGAATGCCGACAACCCGTTGGCGGTATTGTACCGCGCCAAAGACAACTTGAACAAGAGTGGCCAGTTTTTCGGAAGTGCTTTTGCCGATGTCGAGCTGGTAAAAGGGCTCAATTTCCGGAGCACGTTCGGATTGCGTTATGAGAACTACAACGGCGTTTCCATCGGGTATCCCAATCCCGAGCGCTCCGAAGGCAGCTTCACCAATAATACCCTTGGTGAGTACCAAGGGTACAATTCCGAATGGACATGGTCGAATACCGCTACCTACAAAAATACATTCAACGAAGTGCACAACCTGACCGTGATGGCGGGTACGGAAGCGGTGGAATCGAAATGGCACCAACTGAACGGCGATGGCAATGAATTCTTCGTCGCTGGGGACATGAATTATTACTATCTCAATACGGCTGCCAATACCAGTGCGGGTAGCACGGGGTCCGAGGGATCGCTTTTCTCCGTTTTCGGCCGGGCCGACTATTCGTTCGACGATCGGTATCTATTGTCTGCCACGGTTCGCCGCGACGGGTCCTCCAATTTCGGGCCGGAAAACCGATACGGTACCTTCCCCGCGGCCAGCGTGGCATGGCGTGTCTCTAACGAAGGCTTCATGAACACCGTTACCTGGGTAGACGACCTGAAATTCCGTGCCGGCTACGGCGTTACCGGCAACCAGCGTATCCCTACTTTTCAGTACGTGAGGAGGTATGCGTCCGCGCTCAATTATTCCTTCTATCCCATCAGTGGCGGCAACGAGCTGGCAAGCGGATTGTGGACCAGTAATTACGACAACCAGGGCGTGAAGTGGGAGGAGGCCAAGTCCGTAAATTTGGGCCTTGATTTCACGTTGTTCAACAACCAGATCGATGGCGCGATTGAGTGGTTCGATCGGCGTACCGAGGGCGTGTTATACCCCGTTCCGCAGCCTTCGGCCGCGGTAGGTACGGGCGCTTCGCCATTCATCAACTCCGGCAATATACAGAATTCCGGCTTCGAGGTTTCCTTGAATTACCATTATACGGGCGGTACGGACGAAGGCGCATTCCAGTTTGATGTGGGCGCTTTCTTCTCCAGGTATACCAACAACATCATCGAGTTGGCACCTACGGTTACCGAGCAGCCCTACCTGACCCTGCGCGGCGTAACCACATCGGTCATCAAAGCTGGGGCCCCCTTGGGTGCTTTTTACGGTTACCAGGTGGCAGGTATTTACCAGAATGACGAAGAGATCGCCAACAGCGCATCGTACGATGGCGCCCGCGTAGGAGGTTTTAAATTCGCCGACGTATCCGGCCCGGAAGGCGCGCCGGATGGCAAGATCGACGGGGCCGACCGTACGGTTATTGGCAATCCGCACCCCGATTTCATCTATTCGCTCAGCGTGAATGCCGCCTATAAACGGTTTGATGTCAGTATGTTTTTCAATGGTTCGCAGGGTAACGACCTGTTCGACCTTACGCGGCAGTATACCGACTTTTATGCGTTCCCCGGGGCGGTGAGTACGCGCGTGCTGGATGCCTGGAGCCCCAGCAACCCCACGAGCATGATGCCCTCGCCGAATGCCGATGCACCGACCATCGAGTACCAATCGTCCAGTTACTACGTACAGGATGGCAGCTTTTTCCGTATGCGTAACCTGCAAGTGGGCTACACGCTGCCTACGCAACGGATGTTTGCCGGGAAGGTGGCTAACCTGCGCGTATACGGCAGTGTGACCAACCTGTTCACCATCACCGGATATAGCGGCATGGACCCCGAAGTGAGCCAATACACGTCTACGTTTACGGCACCGGGGGTGGATATGGGGGTATACCCCGTGCCGCGGCAGTACCTGTTGGGGTTAAGTGTTACTTTTTAGCGAACGGTATTAGCAGATTTCAAACCATTAATTAGTAAAGAGATGAAACTATATTATAAAATATCCGCATTGATCGTGCTACTAGGTATCGGGGCCTGTAACGAAAGTTTCCTGGAGCGGAGCCCCCAGGGCCAGCTGGCGGACGAGCAGGTTCAAAACACCAAGGCGGTTGAGTGGTTGCTTACCGGGGCCTATGGCCTGATGAACGGCAACCGGAATGGTACGTGGGGCAACTATGCGGCTGCTCCCAGCCAGTGGCTCTTCGGCGAAGTAGCGGCCGACAATGCGCACAAAGGCAGCGAGCTCGCCGACCAGGCTGTGATGTTCGATATCGAAAGGCATACCGCCATCAGTGTGAACGAGCATTTATCCACCATGTGGAACAATTATTACGAAGGCGTTACCCGTTGCAACACCACGCTCAGGCAGTTGAAGGTGGTGCAGGAAACCGCCGATGATAAATTTTCGGACCAGCGGGCGAAGGAAATCGAAGCGGAGGCCAAGATGCTGCGTGGGCATTATTATTTCTTTCTCTGGCGGGTGTTCCGGAACATCCCTTATATCGACGAAACGGTGCCTACCGCCGATGCGCCCAAGGTACCCAATAATGTCGATGTGTTGCCGATGATCGAGGCCGATTTCCAGTTCGCCATGCAAAACCTCCCATCGGAGGGCAAGCCGCCTTTGGGCGATGCGGGACGTGTGAATCAGGTGGCCGCAAAAGCGTACCTCGGCAAGGTATATCTATACCAGCAGAAATATGCCGAGGCATTGGTATTGTTTAAGGAGGTTATCGATGCCCGCCCCAACCTGGAAAGCATCCCGTTCCTAAATAATTTCGATGTGAATACAGAGAACGGGCCCGAATCGATTTTTGCGGCGCAGCATGCCATCAACCCCGACGGCAGTGGCGACAACGCCAATGTGGGCGATATGTTGGGTGGGCTCTACGGTTCGGCGCCAGCCAACTGCTGCGGGTTTTTCAATCCCAGCTTTGACCTGGTCAACTCCTTCCGGGTCACTTCGCAGGGGCTGCCCATGCTCGACGGTTCTTTCCGCACCGATCCGTACACATCGGATTTCGGGCTTTCCGCGGATGGAAAAAATGCCTACACCGTAGACCATACGTTGGCGGTAGATCCACGGCTTGACTATACGGTAGGGCGCCGGGGCGTTCCTTACCACGATTGGGGCGTTATGCCCGGTGATGGGTGGCTGCGCGACCCGGCATTTGGAGGGCCGTTTGTGGCTTATAAACATATGATTGACCAAGCCGATTTCGCCGGCAATGTCCAGTCGGGCGGTGTCAACTACGTTACTGCCCTAAACGTAAACATCATCCGGCTGGCCGATGTATACTTGATGGCGGCCGAGTGTGCGGCAGAGACCGGCGATTTGGCTTACGCGTTGGCACGGGTGAACAACGTGCGTGCCCGTGCGGCCAAGCTTCCGCACAAGTCGGTAGGGGGTACGCCCGTAGCGGCCTATGACGTGCAGCCCTATCCGGCGTTCTCCGACAAAGCATACGCGTTGAATGCCATCCGTTTCGAACGCCGGTTGGAACTGGCGCTTGAGGGCCACCGCTTCTTCGACCTGGTGCGCTGGGGCATTGCCAAGGAGGTACTGGAAGGATATTCGGCTTTTGAGGGTAGTCTCATCAGTTCATACGGCGGTCTCCAGTTTACCGAGGCGGACAATTACTTCCCCATCCCGCAGGACCAGATTGACCGGAGTGGTGGTGCGCTGACGCAGAATTAAAGACCATAAAATAAATGAAGATGAACACGAGGAGGAACTTCATACGGCAATTGGGTACGGGTATGGCAGCAGCAGCTGCCTACCCCGTCCTGTCGCCCTTGCTTTCATGCAATGGCGGTTCACGCACGGCAGCGCAGAAGGAAACAATAACCACAAGCGAGCTTTTTTTTAAGATATCACTCGCCGAATGGTCGCTGAACCGGGCGCTTTTCGGTGGTCAACTCGACCATCTCGACTTTCCGCTGTACGCCAAGGAAAATTTCGGTATTGATGCCGTGGAGTATGTCAACCAGTTTTTTATGGACAAGGCCACCGATCAGTCGTATCTCGGCGAACTGAAAACCCGGTGCGATGACCATGGCATCAGAAGCGTACTGATTATGTGCGATCGTGAAGGGGATTTAGGCGATACCGTACCGGCCCAGCGGAAGACCGCGGTAGAAAACCATTACAAATGGGTGGAGGCCGCGCAGTTTCTCGGGTGCCATGCCATCCGGGTAAATGCTGCTGGCGAGGGAACGGCCGAGGAAGTGGCGCGGTGTGCTGTCGAAAGCCTCACTGAGCTCGCGACGTTTGCCAGCGACTATGGTATATCCGTCATCGTGGAAAACCACGGCGGTTATTCGTCCAACGGCAAATGGCTGAGTGGAGTGATGCAAACAGTGGGGCTTCCCAATTGCGGCACGCTGCCTGATCTCGGCAATTTCTGCATCAAGCGTACCGAGCCCGTGGAGCAGACCGTCGAGGCCTACATGGCCACGGAATGCCTGGAGGAATACGACCGGTACCAGGGAACGGCCGAACTGCTGCCTTTTGCCAAGGGGGTGAGTGCAAAAACGTATGATTTTGATGCCGATGGCAACGAGACGAGCATCGATTATAGCCGCGTTCTCCGCATGGTGAAAGAGGCTGGCTTTACCGGTTACGTGGGCATCGAGTACGAAGGCCATAGCCTTGCAGCCAACGAGGGCATAACGAAGACCAAGGCGATGCTCGAACGCATCGGCAGCGGGTTGGTATAGCCATCGGTGCGGTGGCAGGGTGTCTAGGCACGTTTTGTGCTTAGGCACTTTTTTATGTTTTTTCGTGTAACTAGATTATTGGATTTCTGCTGCCCTTTGGAGGTAATCGTTACCTTTGTCTTTGCTAACAGGTTGTTGCATGCTTAATATACTTGACGATATGAAATCTTTGATCATCGCCGCTCTGCTGACCATATTTGTTCATGAATCCATGGCACAAGCTCCGCTGAGATTGGCGATAGCCGGATTGAGCCATGGACACGTCGACTGGATTTTCAATAGAAAGGACAAGCACGATGTCCAATTGGTCGGTATCTATGAGACGAACCCCGAGCTAATCGAACGCTATGCACAGCGTTACCATATGGATGAGGCACTGTTTTTTACCGACTTGGAAGCGATGCTGGATAAACTCAAACCCGATGCGGTATCGGCCTTTGGTGCCATTAGTGAACACATAGACGTGGTGCGGGCATGCGCTCCGCGGAAAATTCATGTGATGGTTGAAAAGCCGCTGGCCACCACACTTGCCGATGCAAAGGAAATCGCGGCATTGGCAAGTCAGTATGATATCCATGTGCTAACGAATTTTGAAACCTCTTGGTATGAAAGTAACCAAGCGATTAAATCCCTGCTCGACAGCGATCGGCTAGGCGCCATACGGAAAGTGATGGTGAATGATGGGCATCAGGGACCTAAAGAAATTGGTGTCAGCGAGGAGTTCTTGGAAATCCTAACCGACTCGGAAAAGAACGGAGCGGGTGCACTGGTCGATTTTGGATGTTATGGTGCCAACTTGATGACATGGTTAATGGATGGAGCCCGCCCTATTTCGGTAACGGCTGTCGTTCACCAAAACAAACCGGATGTCTACCGAGAAGTGGATGACGAAGCGACCATTATCCTCCAATACCCCAAAGCGCAGGCGGTTATCCAAGCCTCATGGAATTGGCCGTTTTCCAGAAAGGATATGGAGGTATACGGAACGCGGGGTTATGCGATCGCCTCCGATGCGACCACCCTCCGTTATCGACTGCAGGGTGCCAACGCCGCGGAGGAAACGCGGAAATTGAAGCCGAGGGAAGCACCCTTCAACGATCCGTTTTCCGTGTTGGCTGCGGTGGTGAACGGCTCGTTGGTGTTGGATCAATCCGATTTATATGGATTATCCGTCAATACCATCACCGTTGAAATACTCGAAGCCGCCATCAAATCGGCGGTGCAGCAGAAAACCATCTACTTACCGGAATAGAAGTTTTTTTATTTTCTATCTTAGCCTGCTCAAACGAAGAATGGCAATACGTAAGAACGATAAGCCCACCATACGAGCGTGGGCCATGTTTGATTGGGCCAACTCGGCTTATAACCTGGTCATCACATCGACCATATTCCCGGCTTACTATACGGCCATTACCTTTACGGAAGCTAATGGCGACCGGGTAACCTTTTTCGGTATGGACGTGGTCAATACCGCACTGTCCAGCTTTGCCCTGTCCGCGGCTTACCTCGTTATGGCATTGATGCTTCCCATATTGTCATCGGTAGCCGATTTCAAAGGCAATAAAAAGGCATTTATGAGGGCGTTTACCTACCTAGGAGGAATAGCTTGTATGGGGTTGTTTTTCTTTAAGCTGGAAACGCTGGAATGGGGTATCATCTGCTTTACGCTGGCGGCTATGGGCTATGTGGGTGGGGTGCTGTTCAATAATTCATACTTGCCTCAAATCGCTACCGTAGATCAGCAAGACCGCGTGAGTGCCCAGGGCTTTGCCTATGGCTACGTGGGTTGTGTAACCATCCAGATCATCTGTTTCGTATTTATACTCAAGCCGGAATGGTTTGGGATCACCGACCCCAGTTTCCCACCGCGGCTGTCGTTTTTGCTGGTGGGGCTATGGTGGATCGGATTCGCGCAGATACCCTTCGCGAGGCTCCCGAAAGACAGGCGGAATAGCGAGCGCGTGACACGCCATGTGTTGCGCAAAGGGTTTGCCGAGTTGCGGGATGTGTGGATGCGGCTGCGGGAAATTCCGGAGATCAAACGATTTCTGCCTGCCTTTTTCTTCTATGCCATGGGGGTGCAAACCGTTATGATAGTGGCGGCCGCATTCGGTGAAAAGGTGTTGCAGCTGGGTGCCCCCAAACTCATTGCCACGATATTGCTGATCCAGTTGGTTGCTATTGGCGGCGCGTACCTCATGTCGCTGCTAGCACGTTTCATCGGTAACGTGCGGGTGCTCATGTTGGTGGTGTGTGTGTGGGTAGGGATATGCGTTTCGGCGTATTATATCCAGCATGAAGTCGAATTCTATGTGTTGGCCGCGTTGGTGGGACTGGTAATGGGAGGGATACAGTCGCTCTCCCGTTCTACCTATTCCAAACTGCTGCCTGCTGACGAAACTGACACGGCCTCTTTTTTCAGTTTTTACGATGTTACGGAAAAGGTGGCCATCGTCATCGGACTGTTCTCTTTTGCCCTCATCGAACAGGTTACCCGCAATATCCGCTATTCGGCGCTGAGTTTAGGCCTGTTTTTTGTGCTGGGATTGGGGCTGTTATTTAGGATGTTGATGTTAAAGAAAGCTACCGCTGCATGACCGTTGAATTATTCATTCCCTGTTTTATTGATCAGTTGTTTCCCGAAACAGCTTTCCATACCGTAAAAGTGCTGGAGAAAGCGGGGTGCAAAGTGGTATATAACCCGGAACAGACGTGCTGTGGCCAGCCGGCTTACAACGCGGGCTTCTGGGACGAAGCCAAGAAAGTGGGAACCAAATTCTTGAACGATTTCTCGGATGACCGCATCATCGTGTCCCCTTCAGCATCGTGTACGGGCATGGTGAAGAATGCCTACAATGACCTGTTTACGAATACTATGGTGCATAATCGGTGCCGATCTATCCAAGGGAACATCCACGAACTTTCCGATTTCCTTGTCAATGTATTGAAAAAGGATTACTTTGGAGCTGAATTGGAAGGGCGTGCGGTTTACCACGACTCCTGTTCGGGCCTGCGCGAGTGCCGCATCAAAGATGAGCCACGGCAATTGCTGGGTAATGTCGGCGGACTGGAATTGGTGGAAATGCGCCATACCGATACTTGTTGTGGATTCGGTGGCACGTTTGCTGTTAAGTTCGATGCGATATCGAGCGCCATGGCCGAGCAGAAGGTGCATCATGCCTTGGAGATGGAAGCGGATTTTATAATTTCTACCGATTCTTCGTGCTTGCTGCACCTGCAAGGATATATCGATAAGCATCATTTGGCTATCAAGACCATGCATTTGGTAGATGTCCTTGCCAGTGGGTGGGCAAATATTTAGACGTATGTATTACTAACTTTAACCATAATGACAGATAGAAGATCATTTTTAAAACAACTTGGGGTGGGGGCCTTAGGCTTATCCGTACTGCCTGTATTGGGCGAATCGTGCGCTAGTAGTGTTACCAACAAGAATTTATTCTTCGATATTTCACTGGCCGAATGGTCGTTGCACAAAACACTGTTTGACGGAAAGTTGGATAACCTCGATTTTCCGAAAACGGCAGCGGAGACATTCGGTATCTATGCCGTGGAATATGTAAACCAGTTTTTCAAGGATAAGGCCAAGGACCAAACGTATTTGAGCGATTTGAACCAGCGCGCCAAGGATTATGGCGTGACAAATGTGCTTATCATGATTGATGGGGAAGGACCACTGGGTTCTACCGACGATGCGGAACGCAGCCAAGCGGTAGAAAACCACTATAAATGGGTGGAGGCTGCGAAGTTCTTGGGGTGCCATGCCATACGGGTGAATGCGGCCGGAGAAGGCACAACGGACGAAGTAAAGGCGGCGGCCATCGATGGTTTGGGCCGGTTGAGTGAATTTGCTGCCCAGCATGACATCAACGTGATTGTGGAGAACCACGGAGGTATATCTTCACATGGCGACTGGCTGAGTGCGGTGCTGCAGGGTGTGGGTAAGCCCAATTGCGGCAGTTTGCCCGACTTCGGTAATTTCTACGAGTACGACCGCTACCAAGGCGTACAAGACCTGATGCCCTTTGCCAAGGGCGTAAGCGCGAAAACGAATGTATTTGATGCAGAAGGCAATGAGGTGCATATCGATTACCGGAAAATGCTGCAAATCGTGAAGGATGCGGGTTATACGGGGCACGTGGGCATTGAATATGAAGGTAGCGAGCTGAGCGAGGAAGAAGGTATCAAGGCAACCAAGCGGCTATTGGAACGCGTAGGGGCTGAGCTTAGCTAGTTGGGTGATGAAATTTAGAGACGCAAATTCGGCATAATTATATTGCATATAAATGCGAATTTATCTAAGTTTGCGGTCTCTTTAGCAAAGCCATGTTGCCTGGATGGTGGAACTGGTAGACACGCAGGACTTAAAATCCTGTTCCCGTTAAAGGAGTGCGGGTTCGATTCCCGCTCCAGGTACTTTTAAAGGAAAGTCGAACTTACAGACTTTCCTTTTTTTGTTAAATCTGCTTTGAGTCAGCAACTATTGACCTTCTAATATGCGAATCAAGTCCTCATTAATATAAAAAACCTCTCGCCCGTCTTTCGCTGGTGTGAGTATTCGTGCCACAACCAATTCATTGAAATATTTAGTTAATGTCGTTCTGGAAGATATCTGTAGAACATCACCTATCAACTTTGGTTTGATATAGGGTTGGCTAAACAGTAATTCATTTACTTCTTTAGTATACCATTTGATGGCGGATTTACCATGCTCCAATGTGGTGTCCATTTGATCCAGTATGCTACCGATGAGTTGATTGGTCAATAGCGATGTTTTTTCAACCGCGTCCAGCATATAGTGTATCCAAGGCTTCCAAGCCCCGCGCTGGGTGACGGCACCTAAATTGTAATAGTAATCATCTTTATGAACAATGATATATTTAGAAAGATACAAAACAGGTTGTTCTAGGAGGCCTTTGTTAACCAAGTAAAGTAAGTTTAGTATCCGCCCTGTACGGCCATTTCCGTCAGGGAAAGGGTGTATAGCTTCAAATTGGTAATGAGCAATACACATTTTAAGTAAGGGGTCCGTGTCGGATAACTTATCGTCATTAAGATAATCCAATAGATTGTCCAATAATCGCTCAATGAGACCGGGGCCTCTCGGAGGGGTGTAAATAATTTCACCCGATCTAAATTCACTTTGCCCACGCTGAATGACCGTTAATGTGTGGGGCGGCCGTATGCTACTTGCTGTATTTTTGATTTGTTGGAAAATAGTGGTTATACTTTGCAGGTTAATACCATTCTTTTCTTTGATGTGTTTATATCCCTCCCAAAGCGCTTCCCGATACCGCAAAACCTCCTTTGTGGCAGGATTTGCATTTTTTTCCTGAAGAGTATCCGAGACGGCCTTATAGAGTTCGTCTTCTGTTGTGAAGATATTTTCTATTGCTGATGACGCTTTGGCCTCCTGAAGAGAAATCGTATTGATCAACATATAGGGATTGGGCAAACGTTGTACATTACTATTTACTCCTGCCAACGCCCTGGAAGCCGTGACCAATTTTTTCAGAATATCCACGTCGTCGCCTATGGTCTGGGGAGGCAACAGCGGAAGATCGTTGAAAGGCTTTGTTCTATCGTATGCCATATATGTTCAAATATAGCTAAATATTGGACGCATATACGGAATAATGAAAGAAAGTGGACATATTTAGGTGATTTGTTCATTTTTTATTATAAAAATGGACAAATATAGGTTTCCATCTGACTGAGCAGGGCAGACATGAAAGCGTTGAATGATAGAATGTCAGCTCGATGACTGTGCATGGTAACTCTCACTCGCACGAATAATGCTTCAATTAAATGAGGTCTCTTGCACTTAATATACCTGCATAATCCCCCAAAAAGTTCGATATTTCGCAGGTTCCCGTACGAAAGGCCGTCATTTTGCAGACGGCCTTTTGATTTTTTAATCCATTGATTTCGCCGACTAAAGCGGGAAATATTTTGTTGCTTAGCCTCCCTAAATATGCATATCGGCGGTAAGGACATCCATCTTTTTCCCTTGATCTTTCCGTTTCTGGTATTCAGCGAGCCCTTTTTCAATGGTACCATTCATGTCCTCTTCGGTCTCCGCCTGTGCCGTTGTTGCACTTACTCGAATTTCGTCGCGTTTCGCTATCCGTTTTAACAAACTTTCTTTAAATTTTTCGGCTCCTTTCAATTTCGGGCCGTATGGCAAAAGCTGTATCCGGGCTTTGACGAGACCTGTCTTAACCTTCGTTTCGATAAGATATATCTGATCTGCCTCCAACTCTGCTTCTAAGAAATCTCGGTTTTCCGATTTTCCCCAGAAAAGATGTTTTCCCGGGTCGCACTCATAAGCCACATAGCTTCCTGGACCAATCTTTCCGAGAAACCGGTCATTGTCAAAGTAGGAAAATTTAATGATGGGTGCATCCAATGCCGAGCGGGTAAAAATCACAAGAGCTTTGCCAACTGCCGGCGCTTGCAGTTCTTGCGAAAAAGAAAATGGGAGGCTGAGAACTATTAAAGAAAGCAATGAACTGATTTTTTTCATGGTGGTCCCCCTATTTTACGGATCTAGGTATTGACAATTTGTTTAAAAGATCCGCGGTTTGATTGTGGCTCACTGCATTCGTGGCATTAAGGGGGCTAAAGGTTCCACCGTAGCTCCCTTTTACTGTTTTTCCATTGTCCATGGCCAGATCGAATTCCAATTTGTAATCCGAACCACTTCCCGATACCTTAACTGTTCCGCCCGTTATAGCTGCAAATTCCTCCACCTCTTGCGTCTCCACATTTACGTTACGGGAAAAATAGCCGTAGTCAAAGTAATACTTCCCCTCCAAATCTACCTCTCCATTATCCGTATCGATATAATGGAAGGTTCCGCCTTTGAAGCTGTCATTCGGAGAAAACAGATCGATATAAAGATAAGTCGGGACAACGGGATCTGTCTCGGAAATAATATGGAAGAGGTGGAATTCGTAATTGGTGTGGGAACCATCGTATTCGTAATCGTCGATGGCTCCATAATTCAACGGAAAGGTCTGGCCGTTGTAGGTCAGTTCATTCTTGGCATCAATAACAGGCCCAACTTCATCTTTATCTTTGGAGCAGGAAAGGATGGTGGTGCTTATAAAAAGCAGCGTGAAGACCATCCAAGGGGAACATGCCGGAAAGGATTGTCGTGTTTTCATGTTTTTCAATTTTTATCCAATAAATAGTGACCGGATTACCTTAGGTACGTCATGGTAACCGGTACCTAATAATCCATTACCCAAAAATAGGCTCCTCCGAAAAACGAGGCAATCCCCGAAAACAAGGGTTTTTAATTTATATGTTCTAGTTTTTTTGCAGCTGTCTATTGAAATTACTGGTTTTCCGTGATTTCCAAAAATATCGACGCATTGTACCTTTGTCCTATCACAAATCAATCACAGCAATGAGAAAAATATACATTACCGTGCTGCTTGGGGTAGGGATGCTTTGTTTTTATCCGAGTGCCCAAGCACAGATTCTAAAAAAAGTCAGCAAAAAAATAGAACGAAAGGCTGAGCAGGAAATAGATAAAGCCTTGGAAGGTGATACCAAAGTAGCCGATAAAGACGTACAAGAAACAAAACAACCATCTGCAACCGGTCCGTTTAAAAACCTTCCTGTCATGGCGTATGACTTCCAGTCCGGGGCGGAAACCGTCTTTTTTGATGATTTCAGCGGGGAAACACCCGGTGCAATGGCATCTCGGTGGACCTGCAATGGTACCGGTACCGTAGCAACGATAGACGGTTTCGACGGACAATGGCTTAGGCTTTACAACGAGAATACGTATAAAATCAAAGAGCTTGTACGGATTCCTGAAAACTTTACACTGGAATTTGATCTACTGACATTGGCCGATAGTAAAGACGGCATTACCATAGATTTTGGTTTTGACCACCAGAAAGGTGTGGGCAAATATTATTACCTGGCCTATCGGAACCCGGTCAATGTTGAAGCTGCCTTCCGTTTTGATCAATTTACATTTACCAGTAATGAAGTTGATCCCGCCAAGAAAAGCGAGATCGATACCGACATGTCTTTCTTTGTGAATGATGTGATGAAGGTAAAGATCCGCGTGCAGGGCGACCGGATGTCTGCCTATATCGGCCAATATAAGGTGCTGGATACGGAAATGGTCGATCCCATGACCAAGAAGTACTTCTACATCGCTGTTGAGAATAAAGACAACCGGGGCGAGATTTACTTGGGCAACGTTAAGATTTCCGGACTTTAATCTGGGGTACCCCTTTCTTCCCATTCCAACTCCATCGTTTCTTTATTGAAGTTCAGGAATCGGGTCGATTCTGCATCGGTAACGATGTATCTTTCCTGTTTTTCATCTTGGTATCCCTCTTTGGAGGTTATGCTCTTCAGGCAACTGAATAGGTGGTAATCTTCCAATTTCAGTACATGCCCGTTGCGGCCATCGATTAACAGCCGAAGGAGTCCCTCTTCTTCCCCGGCACCGCAGGCGCCTAGGGCATAAGCCTTGGACGCCCGTTGGTAGGAAAGCACGACCCGCACCGTGTCGCCCACTACGGCATACCCCTCCACAGCATGTTCTCCCGGATAGAATATAGGGAGGTTTAAAGCATAGAGGTCGATATAAAAATCACTGCCGTTATGGTGTATTTTTAGGAGACTGTGGTGTTGCAGGATTTCCAGATCACTGCGATAAACGTTTATCGGGAGGCGCATCTTTCCATCCGTCCATTCTCCCCGGATACCACGTCCGTTCGCCGAATCAGTGCCAACTTCCCCATATACATCTTTAAAGGTCATTTTCTCGACAAAGTCCGTCATATAGTGGTAACGCACCATCATCTCTCGGAAATTATACTTCTCGTAATCGTCATATCGGAAGTTAAGCAGGGTATCGGCCAGTGCTTCGTTGTTAAAGTAGTATAAGGTTAACAGCTCGGAGGTTTTGATACCAGCAATGGAAAACCTCGGCTCTCCGTCGCCTTTAAGCTGGAACCAGCCCGATACGGAATACCAGTCCCGATGCCCGGAGGACATCTCGTTTACATTCAGGCAAAACGTAACCGGCATCATGGCTTTCTTACCAATAGATGCGGTAAAGATCAAATTACGCGTATCGGATTCCTCCAATGTGACCGTTGTCTGGGCGTTTGCCGGGGCCCAGTTGATCAAGAACATCAGCACCGCCCAGAAGGAGACGACCTTCTGTCTGTTAACTATTCCCATTTTCATTCGTTTGATTTAATAACGTAATCGCCCTTTCCATGTTAGGGCATCTACACTTCTCTTGGAGATATATGTTTATTGACCCGCTTATACCATCCACGAAAACACGGATTTTGCGTTTAATCGTGCTGTTTCACAAACGGTCTCCTTCGCTTGTCGAATACATGAACCACGGGTTCCGTTTCTTCATTTTCAAAACGGATGCGGAAATCCATTTGCACATGACCTTTATCATCCCTGATTTCTCATATACCGGATGGGTAACCGATATCCACCGGGCCGATATTGCTCGCTATCAAAACCATAAAAATCAATCTGTTCCTGCGATACGACAGCCAGGTATTTGAAATCATAGATAAAGGCGATGACCGCTCAACAGTACCTTCGGGTATGGCCAGGCTGTCTATAGGAGACCAACCGGCGGATGGCTCTAGCGATGGCGGCGCATAGATATAGACACTGTCTTTAATCGGAATACCAATACAGGTATATTGCGTATTGAAGATCCTGGAAAAATCGATATCGTCTATACCACCCTTTGATTGGGCCAAAGCGATCGTTGCCGGGCTATGTGCCACGATCATTATCAGGAACAGAAAGCCATTCTTACACACCATCTTCCAAGTTAAAATACGGATTTGAACATACCAAATGTAGACCACTGCCGTACGATATCAAAATTGAAACCAGGAAATGGTGGTTTTCGGGGATAGGTTGAACTCCTTATTTTGGAGAAGTTTGTAGCTGGGGTAAAAGCCTCTATAGTGGATGTTTGAGCCTATGACAAAATTTATGGTTTTACTATGTGCCCTACTTACCGGCAGTGCCTGTGCACAGTAGAAGCAGCCGGTTAGTGATACGCTGCAAGAAAAACGGTATCCCTATCGGGATAAATCAGGGAGGTTTGGATATTGGACAACTGCCTCCTGCGGGGTGCGTTCTCCGTCGTGAAGGGTACGCTCGAAAGCATCCAACGTCTGCGGTGGAAACGGGTGCGTTATTTTGTAGATGAACATGTAATAGCGGGTGAGTTGGTTTCACGCACTTTCATTTCTCCTTGTTTTCGTGGATTGCCTGGAACTTAAGGACTCATTAATTTTGTGTTACATCGATTGAGGTATGAAAAGGAAAATACAAACCGTTACACTCGTCCTGACTGCCGTGCTGGGCATTTGGTCGTGCAGCAAGAATGATGGTGCCGATCCCGACAATGGGAATGGCGGGATCGGGGATCTGCCCGGTAAACTTATATACACTTTTACCGGAGATGTGTATCAGCTGGATCTGCATACAAACCAGCAGAGCACGTACTTCACATTCAACACCTACGGCTTCAATTCTTGGGATATGGGCCGGGATGGACAGTTCAGGCTGACCAGCGAACGGGAAGCGGGTGTATTTGACGCCGCCAAAATCACGCTAATACGCAATTCGGATGGAACAATCGTCGATGAATTCGATTATGTTTCACCGAAGGGTACGGATACAGACGTAAGGTCGTTGCTCTCGCCCGATAATAAAAAAGTGCTTTATAGCCCGACGTTGGATAATGGTATCGTCATAACCGATCTAGACGGGAACGTACTGACCCACTTGGAAGCGGTGAACACCGAAGCGGGACCTGTATCACTTGGGATTAACGACGAAGTGCTATGGCTTCCCGGCAACCGTATTATATTTACGTTAGACGGCCGGTACATCTTCCGATCCGACCCGCCCTATACAAACCTTACGTTGGTAAAAGATATGCCCTACACCCAATGGGGCAACCTACGGGTAAATAAGCAGGGCACACAACTTGCTTTGATGGTGAGCAACCACATATACGTAATGGGTTTGGATGGCAGCGATTTACGGCAGGTCACGGAAAGCAGCGGCGGAGAAATCCACGCCGATTTCTCCCCCGATGGGAAGCACCTGCTGGTAGCAAAAAAAATTGGCCCTACGTTCTTTTACTGGAACCTCGCCATTATCCCGAACGATGGCCAGATGTATAATATGGATAATGACGAAGAAGTAATCGTCATACAACCCGAAGGGGAAGAGATTCTTCCAGCGGTTGATGGCCCCACATTTTGGGTGGAATGATATGCGATCCTGCTTCATTATCCTGCAAAAAAAGCTGTTTATTGCTGCCCTTTTATATATTAGTTTGTTTACCCATGCGTTTGCCCAGCAGTCCTTGGCGGAGGCAAAAGCACCGATACTAACCGTCCGGGATCTATATTTCAAAACATCAGATCACGCTATCGATGCATTGACTGACGTTAACGGATATCTTGAATTTTGGTCTGTCGGCCAACCCGATGCATACACACAATCTTTCCGTATTTCGTGGTATCATGAGGAACAGTTATACACGGAAGTCTATCTTTTGAAAGGCGGAAGACTGGTCTATGCGCTTGAAGAAGTAAAACGGATGCCCCCTAATCATTACACGCAGTCTGTCTGGCGATGTGAATATTTTATCAAGGACGACAGGGTCATCGACTACACATCTTTAGGGCATGGAAAGACGGAGGATGATGCCTGGGAACCGGAATCGATAATGATTCAGTTCGGCAAGCGAAAAGCCGAACTGGAAAAGATCAGGAAGTAAGCAAAGGATGTACTTTATAATATGGTATCAATCTGCACCTCAACCCCATCTTCCGTTTCG
>NZ_JBMQOC010000070.1:0-13759 GCF_053550995.1 Parapedobacter sp. | reverse complement strand
GGTAATGGGTTCCCCATAGGAGGCATAGCCATTTCACCGCAGATTAGACCGTGGTTCGGTATGCTGGGTACGACCTTCGGCGGTAATCACTTGGCTTGTGCCGCGGCATTGGCTGTTCTGGAGGTGATGCAGCAGGAAGAGCTGATGCGGAATGCGTTGGAGGTGGGAAGCTACCTTATTGGCGAGCTTAATCGTTTTGATCGTATCGTCGATGTACGTGGTAGGGGGTTGATGATCGGTATCGAATTGCCCAGCGAAATGAGCACCGTCAAAAAAGATTTATTAGCCAAAAACCGTATCTTCACGGGCGAGGCCAAACCGAATGTCATTCGGTTGCTGCCGGCACTGAGCGTGACGCGGTCTCAGGCCGATCTTTTTCTGGAGGCATTAGAGGAGAGATTGGGAGAATTCTAGTTCGTACCAAATCGGGCTGACGCTAGCGTGGTCTTGCGCGAGGGCGTAAAGCGGAAGGGGCCGCGAACTCATTAATAATATATGACTGTCGGATGAAACAATTTTTTTCGGTGGCGGATGTCGTTGATCTGTCGGAAATAGTAGATGAAGCATTGCGCTTAAAGCAAGCACCATTTGCTTATGAGCAATTGGGCAAGCGGAAGACGTTGGGTTTGGTTTTTCTTAATCCGAGTTTACGGACACGTCTGAGTACGCAGAAGGCCGCCATGCAACTAGGTATGGACGTTATGGTGATGAACATGGATAAGGATGGTTGGGCGCTCGAGACACGCGATGGTGTGGCCATGGATGGGGCTACCGTGGAACATATCCGCGAAGCGGCGGCCGTCATGGGCCAATACTGCGACGTGTTGGGCATACGGTCGTTTCCGAAACTGATTGACCGCGATGCGGATTACAGTGAGGATCTATTCCGGAAATTTTCCAGCTACTGCGGCGTTCCCGTAATCAGTTTGGAAAGTGCAACACGGCACCCCCTCCAAAGCTTCGCCGATTTGATCACCATCCATGAACATTGGCGCAAACCAAGCATACCCAAGGTTGTATTGGCATGGGCTCCCCACGTAAAGGCGTTGCCGCAGGCGGTTCCTAACTCGTTTTCGGAATGGATGTGCCGTGCACAGGCAGCGGGCATGGTCGATTTTACCATTGCGCACCCCGAGGGTTATGCTTTGTCGGAAGTGTTTACGCAAGGGGCAGCTGTGGTCAATTCTTTGGATGAGGCATTGATAGGGGCTGACTTCGTATACGTGAAAAATTGGTCTTCTTACGATGATTATGGCCAGATTCTACCGGTAAGGGAACAGTGGATGTTAGATAACCGGAAGTTGGCGATTACCAACAACGCCAAGGTAATGCACTGTTTGCCTGTTCGCCGTGACCTCGAGTTAGCAAGTGAGGTACTGGACGGACCGCAATCGTTGGTCATCCCCGAGGCCGGCAACCGTGTATGGGCGGCCCAGGCGGTATTGAAACGGATGTTGGGCGAAAATTGATTTTATGGCACAGGTGCTTCGGTAAGGAATGAAAATCATTCAACGACAAGATAGTTAGTATGGCGGTAGATAAATTATGGGTGATTAAAATAGGGGGTAACATTATCGACCATCCCGAAGGGTTAAGGCGCTTTCTGGACCGATTTGCTAGCTTGCGCGGCCGCAAGGTGTTGGTTCACGGCGGCGGGAAGATAGCTACGCGCATGGCGGCCGATCTGGGTATCGAAGCCACACTTGTTGCAGGCCGCCGTATCACCGACGAGCCGATGCTGCGGGTTGTGACCATGGTATATGCAGGCTTGACGAACAAGCAAGTGGTGGCGGGGCTACAAGCGAGGAAGTGCAATGCATTGGGCCTAAGTGGAGCCGACGGGAACAGCATTAAAGCCGTGAAACGACCCGTCGACAAAATTGACTACGGGTTCGTGGGAGACATACTTCCGGCATCGGTGGATGAGGAAGCCATCACGACATGGATGGAAAGTGGCTTTGTACCTGTATTTTCGGCGATTACCCACGATGGGGGGGGGCAGTTGCTCAATACGAATGCGGATACCATTGCTTCTGCTTTGGCCGTCGCATTATCATCGCGGTACGATACTTCATTGGTGTATTGCTTTGAAAAGCGGGGGGTGCTGCAGAATGTGCATGATGAAGCTTCGGTGATACCCGAAATAAAAGCGGCGGATTTTGAAGGGTTGCAGGCGGCGGGCATTGTTGCTGATGGTATGGTGCCCAAGTTGTATAACGCGTTTGATGCAATCGCGAAAGGCGTGCGTGAAGTGTGCATAGGCCACGCGGACGATCTCCACTTACTGCACGAACGGCGGTTCGGTACCCGGATGGTGAGGTGATTTTGATGGGCAGTTTTAGATTTCTACATACGACTTATAATTTAATGAAATGAGCAAAATAACAATAATCGGAAGCGGTAACATCGGCCTGTCATTGGCCAAAGGGTTGGTGAAAAAGGCCTATTGCCGAGCGGAAGATATTACCTTGACAAGGCGCAACCTTAAATCGTTGAGCGAGGAAGCCGCAAAGGGGTTCAACATAAGTGATAACAACAAGGTGGCTATGTATGACGCCAGTGTGATTGTACTTGCCGTTTTGCCGCAACAGCTTAAGAGCGTGCTTGAAGAAATCGCCCCTGCCATTTCACCGGAAAAGCAACTGATTGTGTCCGTTATATCGGGCGTTACGTGTGCCGACGTGCGCAATAAGCTGGGTAACAATGTACAGGTTATCCGCGCGATGCCCAACACGGCTATCGCCATCGGGCAATCGATGACGTGTATCGCATCGGATAATGCATCTGATGAACAATTGGAACGGGTGACGAAGTTGTTCGAAACGGTCGGTGCGGTCGTTACCATCAACGAAGACCTGATGACATCGGCAACGGCGCTTTGCGCATGCGGGATCGCCTTTTTCCTGCGTAGCATCCGCGCAGCGTCGCAGGGAGGTGTCGAAATCGGCTTTCATGCACACGACGCGTTGAAGATGGCCGTGCAGACAGCCAAGGGTGCAGCCGATTTGCTCCTGCAAACACAAAGTCATCCCGAAGGAGAGATCGACAAGGTGACATCGCCCAAGGGCTGTACGATTGCCGGACTGAATGAAATGGAACACAATGGATTCAGCTCGGCATTTATCAAAGGGATTAAACTTTCTGCACGCAAAGCGGGAGGACTTTATAATGATTGAGAAACTGACCCAAGACAGCACCCATCTATTACGTGATTTAATCCGTATCCCCTCCTTTAGTAAGGAGGAAAACCAAACGGCAGATACGATTGAACGGTTTCTGCAACAACGGGGCATACGGACGTTCCGGAAGATGAACAACGTGTGGGCATACAACAAGTTTTTCGATACCAACAAGCCTACCATTCTGCTCAACTCCCACCACGACACGGTGAAGCCCAATACAGGGTATACGCGTAATCCCTTTTCGCCCGATATGGCCGATGGTAAGCTCTACGGCTTGGGAAGTAACGATGCGGGTGGATGTTTGGTGTCTTTAGTGGCTACGTTCCTGCATTTCTATGCTCGGGAAGGGCTCCGCTACAATTTCTGCATCGCCGCGACAGCGGAAGAAGAAATTTCCGGTACGAACGGCTTGGAGTTGGTGATTCCCGATTTGGGTCCGTTGGACTTTGCCATAGTTGGCGAACCTACCTTGATGCAACTTGCCGTCGCCGAACGTGGGCTGATGGTGCTCGATTGCACAGCGCATGGAAAAGCTGGCCATGCGGCCCGGGAGGAGGGCGATAACGCTATTTATAAGGCACTGAAAGATATCGAATGGTTTACGAGTTACCGTTTTCCCAAGGAGTCTGACGAATTCGGTGCGATCAAGATGAGTGTCACCGTAATCCATGCCGGTTCCCAACATAACGTGGTGCCCGCAACGTGCGAATTCGTAGTGGATATCCGTGTAACGGATGCCTACCGCAACGAAGAGGTACTGGCGATCATCCGTGAGCACGTGAGTTGCGAGGTGAAACCCCGTTCCGTGAGGCTCAAACCATCATCGATACCCAAGGACCATCCTGTGGTGCAAGCTGGGCTGGCATTGGGCCGTACCACATACGGCTCACCTACCACCAGTGACCAGGCATTGTTGGATATCCCTTCACTTAAACTGGGGCCCGGCGATTCCGCCCGCTCGCATATGGCAGACGAGTTTATCCATCTTGATGAAATAGGCGAGGGTATTGCACTATATATCAATATACTTGACCGGGTGGTGACGGGCTGATGTTGCGGATATTTTTTTTCATGGTAAGTAGGGGTAATCGACCCGAAGGTTGTCTTGGTTTAAATTAAGGACAATAACGTATTAATCATGAAAAAAGTAATCTATTCAGTATGTAGTGTCGCCGTTATGTTGATGGTGTTTACGGCTTGTGATAAGGAAAGTGTCATTGTTGCCGACGGTCTTCCGAAAGAGGCACAACTTTTCATTTCGCAACATTTCCCCGACCATGAAATCATCCAAGTAGTAAAAGAGCGGGATGACCTGAGGACCTCTTATGATGTTTACCTGAGTGATGGGTTCAACTTGGATTTCGATAAAAAAGGCAACATAATTAGCGTAGAGGGTACCAGCAGGTTACCTGATAGCGTAGTGCCCGAAAAAATATTAGCGTATGTACAAGCCAATTACCCTGATTATTTTATCCGTGATTGGGAGCTGGATGATCGGGGACAAGAAGTTACGCTCTCCAATGGCATTGACCTGAAATTTGATAAAGAAGGTAGTTTCCTGCGGATAGACTAATGGTTAAGGGTGTCCTAGCGTAACTTTTTCCTTCCACTTGCGTCAAAATAAGAAAATAAAGACCATGCTTATTACAACAACGCCGCAAGTGGAAGGACAAAAGATTGTCAAATATATTGGTTTGGTCAGCGGTGAAACCATTATTGGAGCCAATTTTTTCAAGGATTTCTTCGCAGGGATACGAGATATCGTAGGTGGCCGGTCCGGTTCGTACGAAAAGGTTTTGCGCGAAGCTAAAGAAACCGCTATTTACGAAATGCAGCAATATGCGGCTTCGATGGGAGCAAATGCCGTAGTGGGTGTGGATCTCGATTACGAGACCTTAGGCAGTGGTGGTAGCATGCTGATGGTAACGGCTAGCGGCACTGCCGTGGTGTTGGAATAAGGGCGAATACATTCGGACGCTACCGCCCGAATGTAATTGATTTGAAGTTAAAGCCCCCGCGAATAGCTTGTATGCGTAGGGTATGCGTTCCCCGGTCCAGTTCGGGTATTTGTACCGGAATGCCCGTCCACGCCCGATCACCGTCTGTGGGCGGTACCATGATAGACTGTGTTAATACCTGGCCATCGATGTGCAGGTTAATTTGCCCGACCCCGGTTTCGGCCGCTACCTGAAGCGTCACGCCACCTATCCCTTCTTCCGCTATATTGACGGTATATTGCACCCACTCTCCGTCTTCGATATGGAAAATGTGGTGTCCGGATGAATCGGGCCGGATATCCACTCCGTCATTACGGTAACTACGGCCACGGTTGCCCTGGGTGTTCATGCCAGGTGTGTAATGGTAACTGGCGGTGTCGGTATCGTAATATGCGACCCCCTGTCGTCCCATGTCGAAATTTACCGCTGGCAGAACGCTACCGGCTTCGATTCGGTTTTCCCGAAATGGTATCGCATGGTCTGCGTTTACCTGGCGGAACATCGCATCCACTACATCGCGGTGTATAATATTGTTTTCAAACTTGAGGTTTTCCAGCCATTCATTCAGCGTGCGCATTGCATTTTCGCGCGATGGTCTTGCACCCTTTCCTGTCCAATAGGCCAACAGTTCCCCATACCCACGGGGCTGTTTAATTTCGAGGGGTTGGTTGATTCCCATCTTCTTATTTTGCCACCATGCCCAGCCTATGCCGTTCGCCTCGCAAAGTTCGATTGCCTCTGTAAACCACGTGTTGGAATTTTCACCCGACTCCCCCAACCAAAGGGGGATGTCGTGTTCATTGCGGAGGTCGAGAAAGCGCTGGATGGCCCCCGGTACATTGGGGTTACCATATTTGTGAAAGCTCAGTACAAGGTTGTCGTCCCACTTCGGGAATATGCCGTTATAGTTGTTGGCGAAGCCGTTGCCCTCCAAGAAGATGATGTGGTTGGTATCGACCTCACGGATAGCGTGGGTGACGTCCAAGAGGAATTTGCGCAAGGGGGCGTTGGTTTGTTCGGCGGTCCCGCGGAAATCGGTGGGGTCTTCGAAACCCCAGTTGGTTTCATTAAGCACATCATAGCCACCTATCCACTCCTCGTCGGCATATCGCTCTGCTAGTTTGCGCCAAAATGCAATGGTTTTCCTACGGTTTTCCTCGTTTTCCCAAAACGACGGTTTATCCGGGTTCCGATCGGAGATATTAAGGTCGTTCCCTTGACCCCCCGGTGCTGCATGGAGATCCAGTATAAGGTACATGTTATTGGCTTTGCACCATGCAAGGAGACTGTCCGTCATCGCAAAGCCGACATCCAGCCAAGTCTGCTCGCCGGCAACGGGTTCCATTTCCACCGGTAGGGTGTACAGGTTATAGTGCATGGGTAGCCTGATGGAATTAAACCCCCATGCGGCCATTGAGTCAATGTCGATCCTGCGGGTGTGTTTGGCGAGCCATTCTTTATAAAGCCGTTCGGTTTCTTCGGGCCCGATCAGGTCTTCAATGTGTTCACGGATACGGTATTGCTGCCCAATGGAGCCCAGTTTGAACATATATCCTTCTTGGAGCATCCATCCGCCGAGGCCCATGCCGCGAAGAATGACGGTGTCTCCCCGGCCATCGACGATATGGTGACCTTGCGCTTTGAGGAAGTTTTTCGTGCGGGTAGCGACATTGCAGGCGCTGCAAATGATTGTTGATAATGCGAGTATGAAAATGGGTATCTTTTGCATAATGATAGGTTTTCTAAAGGATGTAGGTCGCTACCGCTCCCTGTTGGAGGACTGCTTTGAATTGCTGTTCACCATGTTTCACGCAGAACGTTTGTGAAGTGTTGGTTTCATTTAATACAATCAGCACCGTTTTACCCACAGGGGTACAGAAGGCAACGTTGGGCAGCCCTTCGATTTCATTGGATGCAATGCGCACGGAACCCGGTCGCACAAATTTGGCGGCGTGGGCTACCACATAATATGCGGGATTGCGCGTTACATTGTCGCCGTCTATGGTGACGCCACCTAGGCAACGGTCGCAGCCCCCGCGGTCCGTGTGGGGGCTATGGTCGGGTCCGTTGGCCAGGTTCCACTCCAATACCGTTTGGCTCCAATTACGTGTGGCTCCAATAGTCAGTTGTTTGACGTGGTAAGGGACATCGGTAGATAGGTCTCCCGGCGCTCCCATCCACTGCTCGGTGAAGTGTAACTCCTTATCCGGATGCTTGTCGTGGACCGTGGAAAGGGCATCGATGGTGCCCCCGTAGAGATGGAATGCCGAGCCGGTGACGAATCGTTTAGCATCGGGGTCATCCAAGATGCTGATGGGATAGTCTGGGCGGTCACAGTTGTGGTCGTAGATGAAGATCTTTGTGGCAATACCGGCCTGTTCGAATGCTGGACCAAGATGATTTTTCACAAAATCGGCCATTTCGTTGGCAAGCATCAACAGGCTGGGGTTATTGCCGGGATGGAGGGGTTCGTTCTGTACAGTGACTGCATCAATGCGAATGCCTTCGGCGGCCATCTGTTCGATATACCGTACAAAGTATTTTGCATACGCGGAATAATATTCCGGTTTAAGACTGCCCCCCCGCGTATCGTTATTGGTTTTCATCCATGCAGGTGGCGACCACGGGGAGCCCATGATTTTCAGATCAGGATAGATGGCCAGGATTTCTTTCAATACCGGAATCACATCGTCGCGGTCGGGGCCGAGGTCAAATCGCTCCATTTCCAGATCTGTTTGCCCCTTGGGTAAGTCGTTATATGAAAAGGGAAACGCATTCAGGTCTGAAGCCCCGATGCTAACGCGTAAATAGCTGACACCAATGTCGGCATCTTCGGTGCCAAAGAGCTCCTGGAGCAATGTGGCCCGAGCCTCGGTCGACATTTGCATGAGATGGTATGCACTGCCGCCGGTCAACGTGAAGCCAAAACCGTCGATTGTCTGGTAGCGTTGATTATCGTCAATTTCAATAGTGGGTAATCCGGCTGCGTGGTCCGTAATCAATGGGCTGGATAGCTGTTTTTCGAACAATACTGAGCCGTCGTGGGTATTGGTAAGCCAGTTTTCCACCCCTGGCTGGGATAATGAGCAACCAGACAATACCCAGGCGAATGCAGCAAAGGAAATGAGGTTGCGTTTTTTCAGTGATTTGGGGATCATCATATCGGGTTAGTAATGTATGGGTGCCACGGTACCCGCGTCGACGATATAATTTTCAAATTCACGTTTTCCATCGATATCAATTTTCGAGGGGATACACCCTTACATAATCTACTTCCATGGCGGCCGGGAAAGCGTGCTCGTCGACACCCTGTTGGCCACCCCAATTACCACCCACCGCGACGTTAATCAACAAATGGAATGGCTGGTCAAATGGCCACACCTTATAACCCTTTCCTTCGTTCTGGAAACTGAAAATCTGTACATCATCCACAAAGCCACGTATATAAGTGGGCGTCCAGTCTACACGATATCGGTGGAAATCGGATGTGGCATTTTCTATTTTCTTCGTAGCCGTTTTCTGTGTGCCGATAACGTGGTTATATGCCTCGGTATGTACACTGATATGTACCACATCTTGGTCGTAGCCCACATGTTCGAGGATGTCGATTTCACCGGATGCTGGCCAGCCCCCGTATTTCCAATCGGTAGGGAGCATCCATACCGCTGGCCAGGTACCCACGCCTTGCGGCACTTTGGCACGTACCTCGAAACGGCCGTAAAGGAAGTCGGCCTTTCCCCGGCTTATCAGTCGCGCCGAGGTGTATGCCAATCCCTCATGCTCTTCCCTGACAGCAGTAATGGTGAGTACGCCGTCACCTACCCTTGCATTTTCGGTACGCTTTTCGGTATAGAACTGCAATTCGTTATTGCCCCATCCGTTATGCTGCGAGCCAATGTCATACCCCCACTTATCCTCGTCGGGCAGGCCATCATAATCAAATTCGTCTGCCCATGATGGGGTGGCAGCAAAGGTGTACTCCCTTTGTGTTGGCGATTGGGGGGCTGGGATGTTCGGCGTTCTCGGTTCCTTTCCACAGGCAACGAGCAGCAATGGCAAAAAAAAGAAGCTGGTCATGTGATCATTGTTCATGTTACGAATCTAAAAAGTTTTCATAGCAAGCCGATATTTGCATCGGCTTGCTCGTATCGATATCAACTATCGGAACGTAGCGTAAACGTCCACCAGCCGTTACCCCCGATGTTCACGCCTATTTTGAGGATGTCGTATCCTTTACCACCTGCATTCTGTTCCATGGCGAGTATATCATATGTTACGGAATTACCCACCGGTCCGGTTGCCGTTTCCCCGCCGTTATGAGCTTTTTTGATGCCGATGTGGGCACCCCTACCGGTCAATACCAATTGACCGAGGCCATTTACACCGGTACCTTCGATGACAGAGAAGCTGAATGTGCCTGAGTTCCATGCAGCTTGGTCGCCGGTCAGGTTGCCGGCTGGCTCGCAAGAAGTTGATTTACTGCCTAAATAGGCGTCGGCATAGAAATCGCCTTTATTGTTATAGTTGAATGTCCCTTCCGCATTGAAGTGGAAGGTGAATTCGTCATTGAATTCACAGGCCCGCCCCGTGACGTCATCGGCAGTGCTTGACCACCAGTTGCCCGCATCGGGGCCCTGGTCACCTACCTTGAATGCACCTGCTTCTGGGTTGTAGCGCCAAACTCTTTCGGTACATCCGGCGATGAAACCCAGCGCGCGGTCGGGGTTGCAGGCCGTGGGGTCACTCTGGGTGATGGATACTTGTTTGGTAGTGGTTGCGGTACCACCCGGTGTGATGGCCATCAACGTAACATCATATTCCCCTTCAAATGTAAAGCGTGCCGACACGTTGTCGCCTTTGAATTTTTGTCCGGTACTGGTTTCCCAATAAGCGATAGAGCTGCCCGGCGTTTTGTTTACGAGTACCACCGTATTGGCATCTTCACCGGGTTGCACCTCGAAGTCTGGCGTAGGAATGTTCCCTAAATTGTACTTTTCTTCCCTGCAGCCGTGCAAAATAATGGTGGCGATCAAAAGCCCAGTTATTGTCCTTTTCATGATTGTTTCAAATTAATTCTTTTTCGTGTTCATGATCCTACCTGTATGCTTCATGCTGTTCCAACTGGGTGTTCAGTAGCTCATTGTACGGGATGGGCAGTACCTCATGTTTGCCGGCTACGAAACCACGGTCGCCCAGCGCGGCCGGGGCCCGGCCGGATCGTATAAGATCATACCAGCGGTGCCCTTCGGTGGCCAGTTCTTTGCGGCGTTCGAGGAAAATGTTATCCAATGTGGCTTCTATTGGTCCGAGGCCTACACGGTTGCGCACGGCATTGAGCAGTTGGTAGGCGCGGCTACCCGCACCGCCGCCTTGGCCACTTTCCACCAAGGCTTCGGCTTCGAGGAGATACGTATCGGCGAGCCTGATCTCGATGTAGTTTTGCGGATAGTTTAACTCACGGACGCCGTTGGTGGCCGCAAATTCCGTAAGTGGCGCATATTTTTGGATAAACCAGCCGGTATTCATATACCCCTTTTCATACTGGGCTTCACCGATTTTTTCCAAACTATCCACATCGGCCACCGTTGCTTTGAAACGCGGGTCGTAGTGCAGTAAATTATACAACTCTTCCGTGATGGGGCAGAAACTCCAGCCGGAGTAATATGAAGGACCACTGTAGCCGCGCGGACCGAACATCACCGTGGCTACGTTGCCGTAGAATACGCCCCAAGCACCCCAATCAAGTGCGCCAACGGCGGAGTGTACGATTTCGAAGATTGCCTCGGAATGGAATTTATTGTCAGGTCTGAAAACATCCTCGAATTCATCCAGTAGATGGTAGCCATATTGGCTGGTCCCACCGGGGGTTCCGTTCACTTCGGCCAATTGCGTTGCGGCTTCGCTCCATTTTTTCTGGTATATGAACACCTTGCCGAGCAGCGCTTGGGCAGCCCCTTTGGTGACCCTTCCGCCTTCGGTTGCTGCAGGCACCGTAGGTGGCAGTACGGCGATAGCGTCTTTCAAATCTTGTTCAATCTGTGCATATACAACCTCCGGTGCAACCTGCGTTTGCTCCCGCATATTGTCGGTAGTCAGTGGTTCGGTGTAGAACGGTATATTGCGGAATAACCGTACCAAATCGAAATAATAGTAGCCCCTGAGGAATTTTGCCTCGGCAAGGTAACGTGCCGCCAATGCGTCACTCAGCCCCGGTATTCCCGTTTCTAGCTTCTTGATAAAGATGTTTGCGCGGGAGACGCCTGTAAAGTTCCGGTCCCAATAATCCTGTTGTGGGCCGATGGACTCGTTGAGCGTATAGTTGCTCCAACGTTGCCAGGTTTCCATGTCATTGGGGCCGCCACCGCCGGCGACATGGTCATCGGAGGCCGCGTTTAGCGCGCCGAAATTGAAATAGGTGACAGCTGTTTGCCAGCCCACGGGATCATAGACCGACACCAATCCCGCAAATGCCTCTTCGGGATTGCTGTAATAAGTCTCTTCCATGAGCGTGCCCTTCGGATCGGGGTTAAGGAACTCTTTGGAGCAAGCACTGAAAATGACCAGCGTAATGACCAAAGTAGCTTTATATAAATGAACAATCTTATTCATGATCTTATTTTGTTTTGAGGTTTACAACGATAGATTTAAACCAAAGAGAAACGAGCGTGCTTGTGGGTAGACACCGGTGTCGATACCCCATACGTCCGACCCGCCGCCAACCTCGGGGTCGTAACCCGTGTAACTGGTCAGGGTAAACAGGTTGTTGCTGCTTACGTATGCCCGGATTTTTCGGAGCCCGATTTTTCCGGTCAGTGTAGAAGGTAAGGTATACCCCAGTTGCAGCGTCTTGATACGTAGATACGCTCCGTCTTCTAAGTAAAAATCAGACGGTTTCGAATAGTTTTGGTTCGGGTCGGACAATGTGGCCCGTGGCCGGTCGTTGCTGCTGCCTTCGCCTGTCCAGCGACCGAGGATTTTATTATGCCAATTTGCATTGGTAATATCCAGGCGCCTTAAGCCCTGGAAAATCTTATTGCCCGAAGCCCCTTGTCCAAAGACCAGTAAGTCAAAGTTCTTGTATGCGGCATTGATGGTTAGGCCATAGTTGAGCGTGGGGATTGCCGTTCCCAAAAATTTACGATCCTCTGCGTCAATAGTGCCATTTCCATCCAAATCAGCCCACTTAAAATCTCCTGGGCTGGCATTTGGTTGTATTTTGTTGCCCTCAGAAGATACATATGCGTCGATTTCGCTTTGATTCTGAAAGACGCCTAATATGTCGTAACCGTAGAATGAGTTGAAAGCATGTCCAACTTGGGTGCGCTGAAGGCCATGTACAAAGTTTTGGATACCACCGGCGCCGCGTTCATGAAAATCTAAATCATCACTTAGGTAGGTTACCTTGTTGGTGGCGCGAGATAGATTCCCATTAACATTCAGTTGAAGGTCACCAAAAGATTTACGAAAGCCCAATTCGAGTTCAACTCCCGAAGCCTCCATGTCGGCCAGGTTTACAGTCGGGTCACCTACACCCACATACCCCGGAATGGTCAGTGTCCAAAGTATACCCGAGGTCTTTTTTTGGAACCAATCGAAACCGAGTGTCCAATCGCCAAATAACGTGGCGTCGGTACCGATATTCAATTGACTCGTCTCCTCCCAGGCCAACAAGGGGTTAGCCGGGGCATTTGGGCTGGCACCAATATACATGTTATCGATACCAAATATATAGTTTCTTCCGCCACCCATTCCGATGGTGGGAATGAACTGGAAGTCTCCGTTACTGGCATCGTTACCGACGACACCATACGAAGCCCGAATCTTAAGTGCATTCACATACCGGTTGGTAGGCCAGAAATCTTCGTTGGTCACGACCCATCCGACGGATGCTGATGGAAAGATGCCGTATTTCCTGTCCTGCCCGAATTTCGAAGAGCCATCGCGGCGTACGATGCCTGTAAATAGATACTTTTCGTTATAGTCGTATATCACACGGCCGAATAACGACGATAAATTGTGTGTAATCCCATCGTAGGCATCGGCGAGCCTTTCAGCGGTAGGAACCTTTAGATTGAATGTCGCTTCATCGAAACTGTTTGCTTGTATATTGTTAAAGGTAAGGTTGAGACCACTTGTTATGTTCTCTACATAAGCACCCTGTCCAAGTAACACGGTGAAATTATGCGCTTCGATCTCACGGCTATAGGAGACGATATTTTCGATATTCCAATTAAGCCCTTGGTTCCTATTCCGATGGAAAGCTGTTGTAGATCTATTCTGAGCGGCATTCAAATAGTAAATGCCGTCAAAACTTTCGCCACCCCACCACGCTAGTTTAGTGCCCAATGTAGACCGGATACGAAGGCCTTTAATCGGTTCGATTTCAACAAAGACATTGCCCACGATATTATGGGACCAACTGTAGTTGCCTAATCTCGTGTCTAAATAAGCTAATGGATTGGTCATTTCCTGCGCCACGTTTTGGGAAATCGCATACGGGTTCCCGTTGGCGTCCCTCACCACGGTCTGGTTGCTGTAAGGGGGTTGGGCGAGCAAATCGGGATCCGTCATGATAACCGG